>JAYEJK010000040.1:0-5485 GCA_034660535.1 Thermodesulfobacteriota bacterium
GGATAATTCTTTCCTTACTTCGCATTGACGTTTTTTACACGGACAAACAAGTTTGTCCATGCCACCCATCAGGCACTTACAAAACGAAGAAAGGCTTTCCTCCCCCAAATTCGTTATAATCAGTATATTTTTAATCTTCTGGATAGCGGTCTGGACATTTTCTTCACTGAAAAGATACTCATTAGCCTTGTATCTGATACGATTGATCTTTGTTAGTTGTTAACGCAGAATGTTTTCCAGATGTACATTTGATGCTCTTTCCTGACGCTCATACAGCGCTTCAGTTGGCGTAATGTATTCAAATCCCAGGCTTATCAACAGTTGCAAAGCCGGGAGCTGTGAGAGGTGTTTCTCGTTGGTTTCAAAGTTGGTCATGATTTTGCCCCAATTTTTTTACGAGTTTTCCCATGCTGTCATAAACATACTCTGTGATGAGTACCATAAAATCTGTTTTGTCTTGATTCAAATTGCATTTTTCCAGGGCATTGTAATAAGCCAGTCTGCCTTTTGTGTCTCCTGAGATATCGGCAATTGTGTAGCCGTTTTGTAAAAGAATCAGATTCATCAAAAGCCTGGCTGTTCTGCCGTTTCCATCTATAAAAGGATGAATAGTCGCAATTCGCTCATGGATTTCAGCAGCGAAGATAACCGGATGTAAATTTTCAGCTTCTTCCTGAATCCAGAAATTCAGATCTTCCATCAGTTTTGGAACCTGCCAGGGCTGAGGAGGTTCATGCCGGCTTCCTGAAATTGACACAGGAACACTGCGATATTTTCCTGCATTTTCTCTATCAATACCTCGCAAGACAAGAGAGTGAATATCTTTGATTATGTTTTCATTTAAAATACTGCCCTCAGTTACAAGCTCTTTTATGAAAGCAATAGCCTCGTAGTGATTGACCGCCTCAAGATGCTCACGCATTGACTTGCCGCCGATTGTCAGCCCCTTATTAATGACAATATCCGTTTCCCGTAACGTCAGGGTATTACCTTCGATACGATTACTATTATAAGTATATTCGATATCTATGGCCTGAAGTATTGTTTCGTTAAGCAAAGGGCGAGAGGCATCTAATTTTTGTTTTAGTTTGTCTATTTCGCTCAATAAATTGTCTAATTTTTTATTCATAACTATACCTCCTCATACTTTTTTAAGATTTCAGGCTTCACCCGCCACCTACCGGTGAGCAGTTTCTGCATCAAACCTCGTTTCTGTGTTTTATATTTTTCCGCCAGTTGCTTAAGCAGATCAATTTCCTGATCTAATGATCCTAACCCAGATAAACTGGAAATTTTTAAAGGTCCTGGATAAGTACCTTAACAGTTGCGTGTAACTATTTAAAAATATTTCACCCTTTTGATTTCTTGCCATAAAAAACAAGAAAATTACCACTAAGGTACTAAAAACCCACCAATATTTTTTTGTTTTTCTAAATCAGGTATCCAAATTGGCATCTTTAAGAAATCTTTTTTATTGAGTACGCGGTTTCTTCCAGCACCTCCTGGTGATATATTTGACAAATCATATTTCATTCGACTGGATAATATTAGCTGTCAAATAAATGATGCCTTAGCTTTTTCCTGAATAATCCTATATGTAGGAAAGCGATGAGATACATAGCATTTTTCATCCTCCTCCTTTACAAGTGCTATAGCTCCTTCCCATGCAAAAGTTATATTTAGTGCCTTAGTGGTAATTTTCTTGTTTTTTGTGGCAGAAAAACTCCGAAGTTATATGTGACGCCTGTGGTGCCACATGTTTTAAGGCACTTATCCAGGACCTTTAAAAATTTCCAGTTTATCTGGGTTACTATTAAGTCATCTTTTTTAACCTTGTATAAGGTATCCATACGTAGCGAATTTGGATCTTCAACATTTCTTTGAAATGACTTCTGATACCCAAGGCAACATATGGTTTTGATGGTTTGGTGACTTTTCTAATAATTGGTTTTGCAAAGGCTCCTATTGTTGAGTTTGCCTTGTTATTTGTTGTCAATTTCTGTAGCTGGCCAATTTTGAATTGTTCTTTCGCCTGAATCAGCCGTTTGGTTTTCTCGATGGCCTTATCCCATGTGGAAAGCAAGTCGGCAATGGCTTTTCTCTCGGCAGGATCATCTGGAATAATAAATTTCAAATTGCTAACGTCTGAACTATTTACAGCAGGATAATTTGAACCCACAACCAAGGCGTATATCTGGCGTTTAATGTTATACGAATACAAATACTGATATATATATTCTGTGCCTGTATTCGTCTTCGGAGTTATTACAGCAAATCCTGTTGAGGCAATGAGTTTATTAGCCGACTCAGTTATTCGACAATATCCTTCCAAGTTAGGGCGGACAGTTTAAAAGAGTACGTCTCCTTTTGAGACAACCCTTCTGGCTCGCGATGGTGAATCAGAAAATTTAATAACTGGCAGATTGTGTTTTATGTGGCCATGATCGACATCAGAGAGCGATATATATCTAACCCAGATAAACTGGAAATTTTTAAAGGTCCTGGACTCTTTTCAGTACCCCCTTGAGGGGTATAAGTACCTTAACAGTTGCGTGTAACTATTTAAAAATATTTCACCCTTTTGATTTCTTGCCACTCATTTCAGTACCCCCTTGAGGGGTATAAAAAACAAGAAAATTACCACTAAGGTACTAAACACATAATGACGGCTGGTTTTTGAACCCAATGATTTTTTATCTATGTGGGCAAGCTGCTTAAGTTTTACTTTTTTCCATCCATCAGGCACATTCATCTCGCCACCTCATTGTCAATTATCAATTTTCCATTATCCATTGTTTAACCTCTTCTTCTCAGCAGACGTCACCCGCCGTTGCAGCTTTTTCAGATCCTCTTCAGGGGTGGGGAGGTCTTCAGGCATGGTACCTCCCAGTTCCTCAATGGTCTGGCGCACCTTTTTGCCCACTTCAAAATGAGTTTTGTTGGCTTTGGGTTTTCTCTGAATATTTTCCCGGCGAAGTTTTTCTTCCGTCTGCGTGGCACGGAACAGATTGGCGGCAAGTTCGGTACTGCCCATATTGTCAAGAATCTGCTGGCTTTTTTTCAGTTTTTTTCGCTGATGAATGGACTTGGCGTTTAGTCCGCCATAAAGACCTTTGTATCCGTGGTTCTGGAAAATGGCGAAGTCCAGATTGGATTCCACACCGGCCTGCTGCGCTGCTTCCACAAGTTGTTTGTTGTGCTCCCGCATCTCGTTGCGCAGAAACAGGCGTTTTTCCTCTTCCCGGAGACGCTGAAAACTCTCATCGTCAGCCAGTTCCTGCCTGCGGGTTTGAATGGCAAAATAGGTCTGTCCGTTGGCAATAACCGGTTTTGACGGGTCGCCATTCTGAACAATCAGGTAACAGGCATAGCGGGAAAGGGCATAGGACTCCATTTTTCGTTCAGCGCCAGAACCGATTGAGACCATCTCGTGCATCTCCACTAAATGGTTTTTTATCTGTTGGCCACTGTTTTCACAGGCTTTCTTAGCTTTTCCAATAACCGGAAGAAAATTCCGAAACTCTGCATAGTCCAAGATCTTGGATAACTGGCGCGCCATCCAGAACTCTTCTCCATCAAGCCCGATTTTCTTTATGCTGTCAAAAGTCTTGTAGTGTTTCTTTTCTATATCTTTTCCATTCATCGCTGAATCTCCTTAAATAATGGATAATTGACAATTGAAATTTGATAATGATTGTTACTCATTTTATATCCACCTTGGTTTTGCTGGATTTAATAATACTGGTAAGCAATTTCAATAATTCTGTTATGTCGAGATTGATTGATTCAAAGCCAGTTTTATCAATTATTTTTGACTGATAAAGCAACTCAACCCAATAATCGGTTTCATTGGCTTCTTTCAGAGCAACGTAAAGATGCGTAAAGATGTGTAAAGATGGTGTAAAGATGGGGACGCTCTTTAATAATTTAAAAGTTTATGAGCCGATTTTGGCCCCCTTTGCCCAGGAATTAACCCTGGCATATCACATTATTTGCCAAACTGTCGACCCAAATCCTTATCAACCCCGAAAATAAAAGGCGGGTCATAAAGGTATTGCTGGCGGTCAACAGTGGATCTGGGGAAGATAGTTTGCAATATTACAAAAGGAATACAAAATTTGATAGTTTCGTATTTTCTTGACATGACGCCCTGTTTTGCTTAAATTATGGAAACAATAATGCCAATATGGAAGCAGATATGGATATAAAGATTCGTTTTTTCCAGGACCCGAAGCAGAGCTTTTTTCTGTTTGGCCCGCGAGGCACGGGAAAGTCTACATGGGTTAAACAGCATCTGGGGGACGCGCTTATTATAGACCTTTTGGCGCCGGAGGTATACCGGTCTTACTCAGCTAAGCCGGAGAGGTTGCGGGAAGTTGCCGAGGCGCAAAAATCCGGCAACTGTATCGTGATAGATGAAATCCAGAAACTGCCTCAGCTCCTGGATGTGGTACATCAGTTGATGGAACAGCGTGTTGGATGGCGTTTTGTATTAACAGGCTCCAGCTCAAGAAAGCTAAAACGGTCGGGAGTGGATTTACTTGCAGGACGCGCTGTGATGAAAACGATGCATCCGTTTATGGCCGCTGAGCTGGGTGATGAGTTTTCCCTGGAAGATGCCCTTACTTTAGGGATGGTTCCTTTAGTAGTGGATGCGGCAAGTCCCGAAGAGGCGATTGGCGCTTATGTTGCCCTTTATCTCAGGGAAGAGGTTCAGATGGAAGGGCTTGTCCGCAATATGGGTAATTTCAGCCGGTTCTTAGAATCCGTCAGCTTTTCGCACGGAGCTGTTCTCAACATTTCAGATGTTGCTCGGGATTGCCAGGTAAATCGCAAGACCGTCGAAGGCTACGTTTCAATACTTGAAGATTTGCTTTTGGCCTTCCGCGTACCCGTTTTCACAAAACGCGCCAAGCGGCATTTATCGTCACATCCCAAATTTTACTATTTTGATGCCGGGGTTTTTCGGTCTGTACGTCCTACAGGACCGCTTGATTCGCCTCAGGAAATTGACGGAGCAGCTTTAGAGGGGCTTGTCGCTCAGCATCTTCGAGCATGGAATTCTTATAGGAGAGACGCGCACAAGCTTTATTACTGGCGCACAAAATCAGGGAATGAAGTTGACTTTGTAGTTTACGGGCAGGATACATTTTGCGCTATAGAAGTTAAAAATACGGCAAAGATACACTCTAAGATGCTCAATGGATTAATTGCTTTTAAAAAAGATTACCCCGAAGCAGAAACCTGTCTGCTGTATCGGGGCAAAGAGCGCATAAAAATAAAAAACATATTATGCCTGCCATGCGAAGAATTTTTAATGAACCTGACGCCTCAAAACCCGATCCGATTATAAGGAAGAACTTAGGAACCAAAAATTAATAACCTTTACACTGCATCAACTCTCGGTTTGATTTTATAGTTCCATTCACCGTGAAAATCTGATCGCTCTATACTGATATTCTGCAATTCTTTGTCGGTTATCTTT
>JAYEJK010000041.1:0-5423 GCA_034660535.1 Thermodesulfobacteriota bacterium
GATATGCTCAAACTTTCCGATGACGAACGTATTGCATATAATCGTTATGTTGATAATTTGCATTATCAAGCCAGCATGGTAGAATCATCTTATGGTGTTGGTAAGCTGGAAGGCAGAGAAGAAGGCAAAGAAGAAGGCAGAGAAGAAGGCAGAGAAGAAGAAAGATTGCATGTGGCGATCAATTTGCTGGACATATTGGATGATACTACTATTGCAGGTAAAACAGGTTTGCCTTTGGAAGAAGTAGAAAAACTGAGAAGAAACAATAAAAACCAATAAAGCCACGTTCTATACCTACTGGAAAGATAAAAGCGTGAAGAATGAAGACCTGACCACTATGTTTTTCCATTGAAAAGATTTTCCGAATGGTGCAAAAGTAACAAAAATATGCGGATGACTGAGCTGTTTTATAAATTAAACTCTAAACTTCGAGGATATTATAATTATTATGGAATCAGAGGCAATTATGACAGTTTGGCATCTTTCTTCTATCATGCCATAAGGCTGTTATTTAAATGGTTAAATAGGCGAAGCCAGAGAAAAAGTTATACTTGGACAGGTTTTAATGAATTACTGAAACATTTCGGAATAGCAAAACCACGAATCACGGAAAAGAAACGCCAGATACAGTTCCTACTATTCAATTAGTGCAAGCACATAAGCGAATAACTTTGAGGAACCCGTTGCGGTAATTCCGCACGCCGGGGGATGTGAGGGGGCAGTTGGGTAACTGGCTGCCCTACCTCGATGACGTCCCGCAGATGTCCCGCATATGTCCACTTTCCACGCAAAACCCCAAACCAAGCGCTTTAAAATTTAAAAAAGGATAGAAACGCATAAAATCATGGGCGTCCCCATGGTGTCTCCCAACTGAATTATGAATTATATATTAGGAGAAAATTTTCAACATGAAAGCAGTAATACTTGCCGGTGGATTTGGCACACGCATCAGTGAAGAATCCCACATAAAGCCAAAGCCCATGATTGAAATAGGCGGCAAACCTATCCTGTGGCATATCATGAAAATTTATTCTGCCCACGGCATCAATGATTTTATTATCTGTCTGGGATACAAGGGATATGTGATTAAGGAATATTTTGCCAATTATTTTTTGCATATGTCAGATGTCACCTTTGATATGTGCAATAATAAGATGGAAGTCCATAATAACCACTCCGAACCCTGGAAGATCACTTTGATCGATACCGGCGCAGACAGCATGACAGGCGGCAGACTCAAAAGAGTTAAAGACTTTCTGGATGACGAAACTTTCTGTTTTACCTATGGAGATGGTGTCAGTGATATAAACATCAGGCAACTGATCGAATTCCATAAATCCAAAAATGCGGCAGCCACTATGACTGCGGTGCAGCCCCCAGGTCGCTTTGGCGCTCTTTCAATAGATGGAAGCAAAATTCAAAAATTTCAGGAAAAACCTATAAGGAGAAGGTGGCTGGATTAACGGCGGTTTCTTTGTGCTTGAACCCAAAGTCTTTGATTATATTGAAAATGATTATACCACATGGGAAAAAGAACCCCTTGAACGCCTTGCTGCTGATAATAATTTACATGCATTTAAACATACCGGATACTGGCAGGCAATGGATACACTGCGGGATAAAATAAAACTGGAAGAATACTGGCAATCCGGCAACCCACCATGGAAGGTTTGGTAATGCAAAACCTCTTCAAAGGCGTTTATGCTAAAAAAAGAGTCCTCATCACCGGTCACACCGGGTTCAAAGGTTCATGGCTTGCATTCTGGCTGACAAAAATGGGGGGCAGAAGTGCTGGGATATGCCCTGGAACCCGATACAAGCCCTAACCATTTTTCAATGCTTGATATGCCGATTGAATCTGTTATCGGTGATATCAGGAATAGTAAAAATCTTTTAGATATTTTTAAAAAATTCCAGCCGGAGATTGTCTTTCATCTTGCTGCCCAGCCGCTGGTCAGGCTGTCATACAATGAGCCTGTTGAAACCTTCCAGACCAATGTCATGGGCACGGTCAATGTGTTTGAAGCCTGCCGCCAGACATCGTCTGTCAGAGCGGTTATAAATATTACAAGCGATAAATGTTATGAAAACAGAGAATGGGTCTGGGGATACCGGGAAAATGACCCCATGGGCGGTTATGATCCCTACAGCGCTTCAAAAGGATGTGCGGAACTGGTAACTTCCGCCTACAGGAATTCTTTTTTTAACCTTGATGAATACGGCAGCAGGCACAATACTCTTTTAGCGAGTGTTCGTGCCGGTAACGTGATCGGCGGCGGAGACTGGGGCAAAGATCGCATTATAACGGATTTAATGGAAGCTGTCAGTCAGGGTAAAAAACTTACTATCAGAAATCCTGATGCAACCCGTCCCTGGCAGCATGTTTTAGAGCCGCTTTCCGGTTATCTGCTCCTTGGTCAGAAGCTTTTGGAAAGCAAAAAGGAATTTGCCCAGGCCTGGAACTTCGGGCCCAATGATGACGGGGCAATTTCTGTTGTGCAGATGGTGCAGGCGATGCAGAAAATCTGGGACAAAATTGATTATCAGGTTGATCAGGATAAAAATAATCCCCACGAAGCAGGTCTGCTTAAACTCGATTGCTCAAAGGCTCGCATGAAGCTTAACTGGAAAGGAATTTGGGGCAGCAGCACAACTTTTACCAAAACCGCAGAATGGTATCAGTCCTATTATGAAAACCAACAAGTTATTACTGAAAATCAGTTAAAAGAATATGTGGCTGATGCAGGCAAATCTGAAATGGTCTGGGCAAAATAATTTATGGGAGGTGTTATATGCAGGTAATTAGACAAATCGTTGACCGGGAAAATATAAAATCAATTTTTGTTCCTGAAGAATTCGGTGATAAAGTAGAAATTATAGTTCTCCCCCTGAAAGAAGAAAAAAAAATATCCGTTGAATCCATGGCAGTAATAAAACTTCAGGAAAAAACAGGCTTTGCAGCACATATTCTGGCAGATGAAAAAGAGGATGTCTGGAATGAGCTATAAGTACACCGGTGTAATCTTCAAAATCCCTTTTCCTTTTACTGATCTCAGCAGCTCCAAAGCCAGGCCTGCCATGGCGTTATCCGAACCGGATGAATACGGAGATATTGCCTTTGTTTTTATAACCACAAAACAGACACGAAAGACAAAATTTATTCTGGATATCCCCAAAGGACTGCTGCCTTTTGAATCACACCTTCATCTTGACAAAGTATTTTTATTGAACAGAGAGATAATTTTAAAAGAGATAACTCGTGTAGAATCGAATTTTTTAGAACAGGTTTTGAAAAATATCGCCTTGATTGACACACGGCGGTATTATCAGAATACCCATAAAATCCACCAGAATCAGCCTTTTATTCCCGGCAAATCCCGCATCAACTATGCCGGCCGTGTCTTTGATGAAAAGGAGATAATCAACCTTGTAGACTCCTCTCTGGAATTCTGGTTGACCTATGGCCGGTATTCAAAAGAATTTGAAGAAAAACTGGCTGAATTTCTCGGGATTAAATACACCTTTCTTGTTAATTCAGGATCATCAGCCAATCTTCTTGCTTTTATGGCCTTAACCTCTCCATTACTTGAAGACCGCCGGATCAAAAGAGGAGATGAAATCATTACCGTTGCTGCCGGATTTCCTACCACGGTTGCACCCATTATCCAGTATGGCGCCATTCCCGTATTCGTGGATGTGGATCTGGAAACTTTTAATATCGATGTAACCCAACTGGAAGCAGCCCTTTCACCCAAAAGCAGAGCCGTCATGCTGGCACACACTCTGGGAAACCCCTTTGATATCCAGGCCGTCAAGACATTCTGCCAAAAACACGATCTCTGGCTCATAGAAGACAATTGCGACGCTCTGGGTTCAAAATACAATGGTAAATTCACCGGCATCTTCGGTGACATAGCCACATCCAGCTTCTACCCTCCTCATCACATGACCACTGGTGAAGGCGGAGCGGTATATACCAGCAACAAACTCCTGAAAAAAATAATCCTCTCCATGCGGGACTGGGGCCGGGACTGCTGGTGTGACAGCGGCAAAGACAACACCTGCGGCTGTCGTTTCAGCAAACAGTATGGAACCCTGCCGTTTGGATATGATCATAAATATGTTTACAGCCATTTCGGCTACAACCTGAAAGCAACAGACATGCAGGCTGCCATCGGCTGTGCCCAACTTGAAAAGTTGCCGGAATTTATCCGGAAACGAAAAGACAATTTTCAATCTCTGTATAATAGTTTAAACGACCTGAAAGATATTTTTATACTCCCTGAAGCCACACCAAAAAGCGATCCATCCTGGTTTGGGTTTTGGCTTACCTTAAAAGACGGGGTTCCCTTTAAACGAAATGATATAGTTAAACATCTTGAAGATCATAACATCCAGACCCGCAATCTTTTTGCCGGCAATATTATCCGCCACCCCTGTTTTTCTGAATTGGAATCAGGTAAAGATTATCGGGTTATCGGTAAGTTGAAAAATACAGATAAAATCATGAATGACAGCTTTTGGATTGGGGTTTATCCGGACATGAGTCAAGAAGCTTTGGAGTATATGGTTGAGGAGATAAGAGGTTTTGGGTTTTATGGTAAAGAAAGATAAAATAAAATATTGGCTTAAAACTGCCGATCAAGATTGGAGAGTAGCGAATCATTTGTTTGAAAAAAAGGATTACTCTTATGCATTGTTCTTTGGTCATTTAACAATCGAAAAAATTTTAAAGGCAATTTTTATTGATAAAAAGACAAAACGCCACCATTTTCGCATAATCTTGTATATCTTTCTGAAAAAGCCGAACTGAAATTGAATGATGAAAATTTGGAATTACTTGAGGAAGTTTCGGATTTTAATCTTGAAGCAAGGTATCCTGATGATAAGTTTTCATTTTATAAGAAAAGCACCATGAAATTTACAGAAAATAAACTTAAACAAATTAAGAGGTTAAAAAAATGGCTTCTTCAAAATCTTCAGCTATCAATTTAATAAAAAAATATATAGCACGATTAAAGGAAAATAATATCTCTGTTGAAAGAGTGTTGTTGTTTGGTTCTTACATGAAAGGAACATCAAGGGAAGATAGCGATATAGATATTGCTGTTATTTCGTCCGCATTTAAAGGTGACAGATATTCAGACAGAAGACTTATTGTTCCCCTAAGACGTGGGATAGACAGCAGGCTTGAGCCCATCCCGTTTACTCCTTATGACTTTGCAAAAGGTGGAATGTTAATTGATGAAATTAAGAGTACCGGACAGGAAATCCTGTAGCCTGGCATGACATAATGAAGTAAATATCTACCGGCGGAGCCGGTAGCTTTGTGAGGGCCCCTGGAAGGGGCCTTTGTTTAGTCGAACTCTGGTAAGGTTAATTGACGTTTGTCTGACAATTCCTGGTGTTTAATGTAATCACGT
>JAYEJK010000042.1:0-5416 GCA_034660535.1 Thermodesulfobacteriota bacterium
TTTCAAAGAAAATGGTTCCAAAGATGTGATCTCTTTGTGGAAAAATTCTACCGCAATCATCACATCCGCCGTAACTTATGCAGAAACCTTGGCCTCGATTTATAGAAAGAGACGAGAGTCAAGGGATATTGATGCCCATATTTTCAGGACGGTTTTGGAATCATTTCAAAAAGACTGGAAAAGCTTTATTCGCGTAGATGTCAACGAACGTTTGCATGAAATTATTAACAAATTGGTAGCCGGTTACCCGCTTCGGGGGTTTGATGCCATACATCTTGCATCGGCGTTGCTTTTGCACGAGAAAATTGAAGACAATTTTATTTTCGCCTGCTACGACAAAAGACTTATAAAGGCTGCAATAGAGGAAGGTCTTAAAACACACCCGCAGAAGGACTGGCCCGGCGCGCCAAGTCGTTTAGCCTCTTCGTCCAGGGAATGAACAGCAAAGGGTTCCCTGTTTAAACAACTGATAACCTTAAGAACACGGCATGTATATTCTCCACGGCACATGTTTTCCCGGCGATAAGCCGGATTTTGAGTTTTTCAAACAGCCTCTCAGGGAATCATCCTTTGCAAATGTGACAGCTTTCGCTGAATCATCTGGAGATCATTCCAGGCGCCTTTTTTCATGTCCGGATATTTTATTAGAAAGGCTGGATGAAAGGTGGGCATTAGTGGTGTGCCGTGAAAATTGTAGAAGCGTCCTCTGAATTTTAGTATTCCTTTGTCTGTTCCAAGCAGGGACCTGGCTGCGAAATCGCCCATTAAACAGATTATCCGTGGTCGGACAATTGCGGTCTGCCTCATGAGAAAAGGGAGGCAGGCCGTGATTTCGTCAGCAGACGGATTATGGCCTGCCGGGGGGACACATTTAATGACATTTGTAATATATACTTCGTCCCGTCTCAAATTGATGGCCTTAAGCATGTTGGTCAGGAGTTCTCCGGATTCACCGCAGAACGGTGTTCCCTGGCGATGGTCTTCGCTGCATGGCCAATCTCCGACTATGAAGAGTGATTGCCCGGGATATTGAGCGTTTACTTTGTTTGCTTCGTGATTATCGAAAACGATACGGTTGGGGGAACTGTGCAGCCCGCATCGGGTGCATCCCATCGTCTCATTTCGGATACCCTCCAGTGTGGCGCCTTCCTCCGGCGATAGGACGGGAGGGATTTTGACGCTGGGCCTGGCAGGTTTCCCGGCAACATGCGAATCAGGATAAATCGGTTCATCCTCTTCCGGTTTGGCTGCAAGAAACTCTTTAATTCCAGGGGTTCCGGCATAGTATTCCAGCCCAAGGGACTGGTGAAAGTCCAGGATTCTAATGGTTTGTTGAATTATTTTTTTTACTTTTTGATCGTGCATGAGGGAGTCATTGGAATGATGAATGATGAATTATGAATAACAACACCTGGACAGTTATTTGGATTTTGCGGGTTTGGCCTGTAATGATTTTTTTACAACTCTACCGTGAAATCGATTTCCGCGTCCGGGAATATGAAATAGCTCCTTTTGACAAGGATTTGAACGCTTTCCCCTTTTTTCTTAAACAACATTTCAATTTTGAAATTCGCTACTGTTGAAACTGGTTTGCCGTCAATGGCGAGAATTATGTCATTCTTTTTTATTCCTGCCTTGCCTGCGCCGCCTGATTTTGAGACTTTGTTTATTAATATGCCCTTATCAGTGTTTTCAATTATAACTCTCAACAAAGGGGGGGCAGACAGGGACGCAGGCGGAGAAAAGAAGAGAAAATCGGCACGGCCTGAGTCAATGCTTCCCCCTGCATCAGTATTTAAGACCACTGTCTGCTTGCCGGGCAGTCGGCGGGCCACCCGTGGAGGGATACCCGAATCCTTTACAACATGTCCACGTCCAGCCAAAACGACCATCCGAAGGTCAGGATTGCCTGACAAGAAATCAGCCGTTGATTCGGCCATGGTCTCATCCCAGAGGGCCTGTGCCTGGAAAAAATCCCGAAACACATATTTCCGGCCGGCGGGCGGAGTGTGCATTTTAAAGACGGAACTGATTCGCTTTGCATACCCTGGGACGCCAAGATCGCGGTCAATCGGGATCGATTCCTTTTCTTCAGGGGTAAGCGCTGAAATTCCTCCCTCTTTAAAGACCTTTCCGACCGTATCTTTTTCCAGGTTCAGACCAATGATCGGCAGATGGTGAAGGCGGGCAAAATTTATAATATCGCGATAATTGCGATAATCAAAACGCCACTGATCAAAGTACTCGGACTCTTTTAGAAATTCCCGTTCATCAGTGCGGTGGGCCACGTAATCATCAAGCGCTTTCTGGGTCGCTCTGGAGAACATTTCCATGCCCACGGCCAGCCTGGGGTCACGATTATAAAGCGCCCTGATGATACGAAGCTGAAGCAGATGATCTTCATAACGGGTGTGTGTTTCTCCCACGTAAATGACTCGGCTGCCTGACAATTTTTCTACTATGTCATCAAATGAGAGGGCTTTAGGTATTTCAAGACCCTTGGGCGGGATGTCGAGTGTATATCTCAGGCCCATATCGGTTTCGGGTATGCTTTTTCCCCTGATACGGCCGTTGATAAAATGTAAAAAGCCGTATTTCCCGTAATGCTTTAGTTTTCCGCATCCCTTTTCAACTTCTTTTTTGTCCGTGGCTGAGACCAGGACCGCCACCCGGCTCAAATTGAGAGGATTGGGCCGCACTGAGACTGAAAAACCTTGATCCGGCAGGTCGGGTACGGCGAAAATGGACCTCACAATTTTGGAGGAAATACCCAGGAAAATCAGATCGTAGTTTGAGAGGTCTTCGTCCGTTATTTCATCTGCATTCTTGGTTTCGCAGCCTGCTGCTGAAAGCATGTCAAGGAAAGGTTTGAATATCTCAGGGCCTGTTTCAGGATCAATCACAGCCAGTTTTTTTGAAGCGCCTTCAAAACGGGACCAGACCGCCGGAAATTCACTTTGTGACAACTTCCGCATAAGATCGTAATTCTCATCAATCACCATTTCCAAGGGAAGATTGGTCAGTGGGATCTCAACTTCAGTCTTTAGTTCCCGGACCGTGATCACCTTATTAATCTCCTGGTCCGTTGTCCTGACCGTGACCGGAACTTTCAGATTGTACGGGCTGTCATTGTTCTGGATAATAGAAAATGTGAGAACCGGCAGGCCCTCTTTTTCCCTGACCTTTAATCCGGAGACTCCAAGCCGGGGTATGTCACTCCTTTCTATCCACTGCTTGAAAATATCGGAAAGTGAAACATCCGCGGCTTTTTCAAAACTGGTTTTCAGGTCATTCCATTCGGCGCGCCTGTGTTTCATCCTGGAATAAAAATCGCGGATTCCTTTAAAAAAAATTTCCTCGCCAAGATGGTTTTTCAGCATGTGAAAAAACATGCTGCCTTTGCTGTAAATGACAGCCCTGTCGGCCTGTACTCCAGGTGTGAGATGGCTTTCAACACCTGAAATATTTTTTAACGTCAGAGCGCTTTCTTTGGCAATGCAGCTCTGGTATTTGATAATCTGGTCTTTGCGGAAAGCCACGTCGCGTCCCTTATCCAGGGCAAAGGCATGATCCGCCAGATAGGTGGTCAGACCCTCGGCCCAGTTCCCATGCGCCGGATCTATCTCGATACAGTTGCCGAACCAGGAATGAAGCGTCTCATGGCCCAGAGATCTATCAATGACAAAGGGCAGTCTGACCACGGCCTGACCCAGCAGGGTAAATGTAGGCACGGCAAAACCTGTGGGCAAACGGTTTTCAACGACTGAAAACCGTTTGTATGGATACGGCCCGATCAATTCTTCATAGCGCTTCAGGTATGAAAGAGTTTTTTTGCGAAACCGTTGTCCGATTTTTTGATCCTCTGAAAAAAAATAGGTGTAAAGCTCCCTGCCTTGTCCAAAGGTTTCCTTTTCAACCACATACGGGCCTGCAATGAAATGGATCGAGTTTAGCGGATAAGGAAACCTGAAGACCTGAATTTTCTCTTTTCCTGAACAAGTCGTAATGATCTCTTCCGCCTCGGAAACCGCCTCAAACCTGTTCGGAATCCGGGCCGAAAGATAAAAAATCGTATCCTTGTCAAGAACAGGATACCAGCCGTTGATAAGCGATATTCCGTCAGGCGTGATCATGCTTGAGCAAGGACCGGATATGGTTGAAAATTGCTTTTCATATGTGATTTCCACCTGCTGTGCCGAACCTGTTGATTTAATAACCAGGGTCCTTTTTCCAGGTTCAGCCGTGTCCCTTTTTGCGCCGTTTATCTTGATTTCCGTGATGGTTAAGTCGTTTAAATAGACCTTTGCGTCCATGCCCGCTGGAATGGTAATGATCGATTTGCCGAGCACCTGACTCGAATTGATGTCAAATGATATGGAAAGGTGATGTTCGAGAAGAGCCTGCTTTGTATGGGCTGAGACCGGTCCAATCAACAGGAGAGTGCAGACAAGGAATGGAATCATCAGCCATGCCATTGACATGAACTTACTCCTTTCTGCGGACATTTTCGGTATCCAACCATTTTTCAAGAGCTTCAAGTGCCCTTTCAGCATAATGTTCTCCTCTGAATCTTTTAGGAATTTTCCTGCCTAATCTCTTAAAAAGGCCGAAATTGATATTTGAGGGTTGAAAGTGTTTTACATCCCTGTTTGTCAGGTGCGCTATAAGGGCGCCCATGGCAGTGACAGGCGGCGGGACCACGGGTGGTTCGCTGTTTGCAAGACGTGTTGCGTTGAGTCCGGCAAGCAGTCCTATGGCTGTTGATTCCACATACCCTTCTACACCTGTTATCTGGCCTGCCTGCAGTAGATCGGGACGCTTAATGAATTGCAGTGTTTGCATCAGGATCTCCGGGGAGCAGATAAAGGTATTTCGATGGATGCTTCCAAGCCTTGCGAATTCCGCCTTTTCCATGCCGGGGATCAATGAAAAAATCCTCTTCTGTTCAGGATAAGTGAGTTTGGTCTGAAAGCCTACCATATTGTAGAGGGTGTTTTCCCTGTTTTCCTTTCTGAGCTGAACAACGGCAAACGATGCCTTTCCTGTCCTGGGATCAGTGAGTCCCACCGGTTTCATAGGTCCGAAACGAAGCGTGTTGTCCCCCCGGTCCAGCATGACCTCAATGGGCAGACATCCCTCAAAATATTTTTTCTTTTCAAAAGATTTGAGAGGTACTTTTTCAGCGTCTTTCATTTCCGTGATAAAACGCTTATACTGTTTTTCATCCATGGGGCAGTTCAGATAGTCGCCCGGGCCGTCGTCATAACGGGACGCCTGAAAGATTATCCTCATGTCAAGGGAATCTGCATATACGATCGGGGCAATGGCATCGTAAAAGGCGAGATGATCTCTGCCTGTAATCTCAAGCAGGGAATTCGCAAGCCCGGAAGAGGTCAGGGGGCCGGTGGCAATGATT
>JAYEJK010000043.1:0-5401 GCA_034660535.1 Thermodesulfobacteriota bacterium
CAAAATCCTCAAATTAGCGCTGCTAGTCCTGCGGTTTTGTAACCTCACAATCGGCCCAATCCGACCTAAATCTGAGCGCAATATTGTCCAACTTATTTTTACTTGAGCCCTAAGCAGTTGGTTTGTAAATATTCGGCAGCACTCCACAGGAAGGCGATCAGGCTGCCCAGGATACCCAAAGTATCGAAGTCTGCGCTTATCTGCTGATCAGCCTGCTCACCTCCCTGTAAAGCGCCCCGCAGGAAGTGCCCTTGGGGTGCGCTGCCAAACATTTACAATTTGATGGTTCCAGCTATTTTCCGGCATCAAGCCGAATATTTACGTCGGTTTAAAATATAATTCAATAATATAGAGTTTCCAATACATTTAACCACAAGATATTGAGTGCGTAACAAAAATTTTTAACACTACTTTAATACCCCTGTAACATTAATGTGGTTAAAAAAGTTATATCGAAAATCAACAATCGAAAAAAAAGGAGGTGAGCCGTGGACAAAATAGTGATTGTAACCGACCGGCCAGAGCCTGATCGTGGTTTACTTACATATCTCAAGCCGTTGTTTCCTGATTGTGAGATTCATATTGTTTTCAAGGAAGTAAACCTCAACGTAAAGGTCCTCCTCTAAAGCGAATACAGCATAGATGGTCAAGCAACCGAGATATTGGAACGGGGTTGCGATGGTTTTATCCAGAAGCCCTTCACCATGAAACAGCTCTCACAAGGAGCAGAGCAATGACTGCCATAAGCATGCAGACCGGTTATTCCAAATCTGTTCAAAAGCGTACGAACCCGCCTGATACGCCTTCCGGCCTCCTGAAAATCATGTCTCTTTTCGGGATGGCCCAGACGTCAGGCAAGGCCCGGATTGAATTACTTCCGTTTTCTGCTGATGATGCGACGGCAGGATCGGAAACCGAATTGCAAACCGCAGTTTGCGGAAGCAAAGACGATGTTGATCTGGCCATTACAATCGAAGAATCCCCTTATTATCGAAATATCGTCAAACACGTGACAACAGGAGAATCGCCCCAAAGGTTGGTCAGAGATATTGAAAACCATTTAGCCAATGCCGACATGGTGTGGGAACACAGTTGGGTACGGTTGCCGCGCCACACTTTGTGCGAATACGCTAACGCTGTTTTTGCAAGGGATCTTCTGGCTGACAAACGAAAGGCAGACAGCCGATTACGCCGCGATGCAAAGCGGTTTGTCCTGACAAACCGCGGGGTTGAATATCTAAGATTACCGGTGAGTTATTTGCTGAAACTGTCGCTGGCCGATGCTATCGGCAAGAAAGACGTTGATCCCCTTGTCAGAAGCGCCGGAGAGAAAATGATGGGTCATTTCCTCAACGATAATACTTCACCCGAGACGCATTCATTCTGTCCGGTTACTATGACGCCCGATCAACAGATGGGAAAAGGAATTGCAAGGGAAACGTCGTTGCGATTTCTTTTATCCCAGTTTCTAACCCAGTACGCCAACCGAAAATTTGCGCTTCTTGGAAGCGGTCAACAGGTTCAGACCTATTTTGCGCCTCATCCGCCTGTCCGCCAGAGGCAGTTAAACGAATTGATCCCTGATACTTTTTACAGGGAACTCTATATGAGTCCATGCCTTTCCGGATGGCATCAGGGCGAAATTAAGCGCCGTTACATGGGACTATGCCACGAGGTACTTTCCCGCAGCCAGCTCAATGCAGTGGTCAAACTAAAGGAAGCCGGTGTCATTACAAACAACCTGGTGGTATTGCCGAATACATCCAATATCAGCCTAGCCAATAACGGCATTCACGTCAGCCTTGGCAGTCGCAAACTGACCCGTTTGCTTGGCAATTCAAAATCCGGATTTACCGCAACGGATGAAAAATACTACGGCGATCTCGTGATCAAGATCTGCGAGCATTTTCTTCCGCTATTTGTCGGTACTTATTCCGCAGCTCCCTACCGTCTTGATTTTCAGGATTTTCATCCGGAGAAAGTTCTCGGGTTCCTGCCACACGAACTCGATTACACTCACCTGAGAATGATCTGGCGGAGGTGGAAGAAAAAAGCCCGCATGAAGCTCTTT
The DNA here is from genome assembly GCA_034660535.1 of Thermodesulfobacteriota bacterium. Taxonomy (GTDB): domain Bacteria; phylum Desulfobacterota; class Desulfobulbia; order Desulfobulbales; family DAOVYS01; genus DAOVYS01. The sequence goes on from JAYEJK010000043.1 coordinate 2,072, forward strand.
GGTTATCCCCTGACTCCGTTCGGGCCTGAATGGCTTGATAGCGCTGTCAGCCGCTTTTTATGTCTGAAGGGCGATTATGTGCGTGATTTTCGACTGATCAACTACCCTGTGGCCCTATTGAGCACCGATGAAAGTCCGGCCCTTGACGGACGGCCCGGCAATGATCGAAAGCTTAAGGATGATCTTGCATCCATGGGTGTTTTCCATCGGGAGATGCCGCTATATATGCTGTATCGATTAAGAGCCTTCGAGGATATAGGTTTCTCCGGCTTTGAAGGACGTTATTACAGCCTTTTTAACAGGCTTATGGACGACATGACTCAAGCCGTAAACCTGCAGCGGCTGATAACGACCCTGGCTTACAAATATATTTTTCAGCGGCAGGTTTCCCATGCGCATATTTCCGATGATCCGACCATAGAGAGTGAACGCCGCCAGATTTTTTTCGGGACGGCTATCGGCATACCAACTTTTTTTATACATAAATCAACCGGAAATCAATTTATGAAAAAAATTTTGCGCCGAACACACAACATCAGAGGAAGCCGGCGTTATGCAGGTTTTTTGCGGGTACATAACATCGAATACCGCAGGGCCCTTTTGCGAGTCATCCGTGAAGACGCAAAAGATCTGGTAGAAATGATGCATCTCGAAGAAACGCTTAGCGACCTCGAACGGCGCATAAACGAGCCTGAAGAGTTTTCCGCCGCCGGCCGTCTTACCCGGCAAATTCTGGACAACGCCTCGGCCAAACAGCCCATACAGCTTACCGCTGACGAATTCAACCTGGCAGCAGAAAAATATTACCGTGAAGTGTTAAAGAAAAAGCACATGCAGGAAGGACTCGCTCTTTTTGCCTGTGCATTGAAAAAGCTTGATTCCTGGGCTACCTGCCATGGAGGAGTTTACAATAAGGCTATATTGAGGATTTCAGACGGCATAAACGCGGTAAATTTTCTGGCTGAAAATGAAAACGCGATTCTTAACGAAACCTTGTCATCAAAATTACTGGAACAGTTCATTCACCTGATTCTACTTGTGTTTCATCAGCTTAATGAACAATGTAAACAGGTAAATCATGACTGATCACAGCATAACCCACACAATGTCTCACCAGTATGTCGAGCGTGTTTCCGGAAGGGTCCGCACGGAAAAATTTTTAGGCGACCGTTTGATCAATCTAATTTACTCCGACGTACGGGAAAAAACGCCGGTTTTGTACCAGGCCCTGATTTCGTCACGGATATCTGAAATACTCGCTTTTATCAATTATGACCTGCCGTTAGGTGCAAGGTTGACAGGAACCCAAAATCTATTGCATAAACTCGGAGTTGATCTTAACGAATGTGTTGAACCCGCATCAAGACTCAACACCGCCAGAAAAATATTCGAACGGCAGATCAAGTATTGGCAATTCCGACCCATGCATCAGGATGATGCTATCGTGGTATCGCCGGCAGACGCCAAAATGCTGGCAGGCTCGCTGTCCCGGGATACTCCCCTCTTTATTAAAGAGAAATTTTTCAGCTTCGAAGACCTGCTTGGGGTGGACAGGACTGCCTGGCTCAAAACATTTGAAGACGGAGATTTTGCAGTCTTCCGGCTGACTCCTGAAAAGTATCATTACAATCATGTGCCGGCAACGGGTACGGTGGCTGATATTTATGAAATTCCAGGTTATTACCATTCATGCAATCCGTCTGCGGTCATTTCCGAAGCAACTCCTTATTCCAAGAATAAACGCGTGGTCACTGTAATTGATACTGATGTTGAAGGAGGCAGCCGTATCGGTCTTGTGGCGATGATTGAAATTGTTGCCCTGATGATCGGGGGTATTTCCCAGTGCTACAGCGAATACCGATATGACGATCCTGTGCCGGTCAAACCGCATATGCGGTTGGTCAAGGGACAGCCTAAGAGCCTTTATCTGCCCGGCAGTTCAGTCGATGTGCTCCTTTTCCAGAAAAACCGGATCACGTTTGACGCAGATATTGTTTTCAATCTCCACAGACGTGAGGTGCAGAGCCGTTTTCTCAGAGGGTTTCAGAAACCTCTGGTAGAGACCGAAGTCTCTGTCCGTTCGTCCGTGGCGCGACGAAAGAATTAGGTAACTGTTCAAGGTTCATGGTTCATGGTTCATGGTTGATGGTTCACGATTTTTTTGAGGGTGGAAAAGAACAATGGCAAACTTTGTCTTTATTCTATGCCTGGCAGGACTGCTAAGCCTTTTGTTCCACTGGAGTTTTAAGCATCTGCCGCAGGAGCGATGGCAGATACTCGGTGCGGTTCCCCGGATCAAACGGGTAGACGGCACCTGGCAGGGGGTGAATCTTACCTATTACGGTCTGTTAACGGCCAATGCCTGTATTTTTGCCGCAATTCTGGCCGTTGTCCTCCTGGCTTCGGCAAAAATTCAGACCATGATCATTTTTCTTATCACAGCAATGGTTTTTTCCGTTTGTGTGCCTGCATCCAGGTTGATTGCAAGGTTGGTGGAACATAAGCCCTTTACCTCCAGTGTCGGGGGGGCTTTTTTTGTCGGCCTCTTGCTTATTCCCTGGCTGTTGCTTTTAGTCCAGTATATTTTCAAACCCTGGACTGAAATGCAGTTGCCGGTGATGACTGTTCTAGCCGCCATCGGCATTGCTTATGCTTTCGGCGAAGGCATCGGCCGGCTGGCCTGTATAAGTTTCGGCTGCTGTTACGGTAAACCTGTTACAGACCTGACGCCGTTTTCACAAAAGCTCATGAAGCGTTTTTGCTTTGTCTATTCCGGTGCAACAAAAAAAATTTCCTACGCGGACGGGCTGGACGGAAAGAGAGTTGTTCCTGTCCCGGCCTTTACAGTACTGATCTGCTGTTTAACCGGGTTGATTGGGATCGCCCTGTTCTTGAATGACAGGCAGCCTGAGGCATTCTTGCTGACTGTCTGGGTGACTCAGATCTGGCGTGTGGTTTCAGAGTTTTTAAGGGCAGATTACAGGGGGAGCGGCAAAATCACAAAATATCAAATCATGGCCGCAATCGGGGTTATTTACGCTATTGGTCTGAACTTTGTTTTTGAGGGTGCCGTGGCGACAAACTGCGATATAATCCGGGGGCTGACGGCGCTCTGGCATCCAGCCATAATTATTTTCTTCCAGGTTTTGTGGCTTGGTATTTTTCTTCATGCCGGGAAAAGCAAAGTTACCGAAGCCGTGCTGTCATTTCATGTCATTAAAGAGCATATTTAGTGCCTTAGCGGTAATTTTCTTGTTTTTTGTGGCAGAAAAACTTCGAAGTTATATGTGACGCCTGCGGTGCCGCATGTTTTAAGGCACTTATACCCCT
>JAYEJK010000044.1:0-5391 GCA_034660535.1 Thermodesulfobacteriota bacterium
CGTACGCACGGTTTGATGAGGGAGCATTGATGAAAGTAGGAACTCTGGACCACGTAGTAGCCGCGTGCGGCGAGGCGTCATCGCAAGGGACGGGGACAACTATTTGAATCAGTGCTCTACTCTACCCCTTCCTGACCCCCTTCCCTTGGGTCTTGTTTCGCTGGATTTGTGGACTAGCACCCAGAATCTCACAGCCGGGTGCGGTGCGGCCATGACCACTGCCAACGCCAAACTGGTTGATAACGGCTGCCTGCGTCTTTATGCGGAAGTTGCCGTCAAATCCCTGCCCGAGTCTTTCATCCTTGTTGAGAGGCAGGAAGAGGCGGATGTTATCATTTCAGACCGTATCTGCCAACAAACCGGCACTCTGATGTTGTACCCCCCGGATCTGGTCGTGGGGGTGGGCTGCAACCGTGGAACCACCGGCGCCGAGCTGGCCGCTGCCCTGGAGGAATTTCTGGCTATAGATTCATTGTCAAGGTTGTCCGTGCGCAATCTCGCCTCTATCGACCTGAAGCGGGATGAGTCGGGACTTTTGGAATTTGCCCGGGAAAACAGCTGGGATGTTGTTTTTTATACAAAAGAGGAACTCAACAGTGTTGCGGGTATTACCCCATCGGCCGCGGCATACAAGGCCACAGGAGCCAAAGGCGTGGCCGAACCGGCCGCATTATTGAGCGCTGCGAGTGATACCCTGGTTTTGGAGAAGAGAAAATGGCGGAATGTCACACTTGCCCTGGCCAGGGTAAGCTTTACATTGTCGGCACTGGTCCTGGAAGCCTGAAACACCTGACACCGGCGGCTAGAGACGCACTGGCGGAGGCCGATTGTATCGTCGGCTACGGAACCTACCTTGAGCTGATTCCGGAATTGCTCAAAGGCAAGAAGGTCTTGTCATCCGAAATGATGAAGGAGGTTGACCGTTGCGGCAAATGTTTAGAAATGGCGGCAACGGGACGCACCGTGGCCCTGGTTTCCGGTGGCGATCCAGGCATCTATGCCATGGCCGGTTTGGTCTTTGAAATGGCCCGTGAAAACAACCATCAGGTTGCCGTCGAGGTCATTCCAGGGATTGCTGCCTTGAATGCCTGCGCGGCAAGACTGGGCGCTCCGCTCATGCATGATTTTGCCGTCATCAGTCTTTCGGACCTGCTCACTCCCTGGGCAATGATCGAGAAACGGATCAGGGCTGCTGCCGCCGCTGATTTTGTCATTGTCCTTTACAATCCGAAATCAAAACGCCGTACCGAACAGATTGTTCAGGCGCGGGATATTATCCTGTCGGAGCGGGATCCGGACACTCCGGTCGGCATCGTCACAGCCGCAACCAGAGAAAACGAACGGATTGAGCTGACAACCCTTGAAGAGATGCTCGACAGCGATATCGGCATGCAGTCCACTGTAATAATCGGCAACTCTCATACATTTACCTGGCAGGATCTGATGATAACCCCACGGGGGTATAGGAAAAAGTATGAGTTAACGTCCTTAAATAAATAACATGTCAAAAAATAAATCCGTCTCCTTTTTCGCTATAATTGTCGTTGATCAAAGCCATTGAACCCATTTCCGTCGGTCCATTATTAATTTGAGCAGAAATTCTCTTTTGTGACATCTGTGTGAGAGATGCCATATTTGTCCTGGAATATAATGTCTCTTGCTCTGGGCATAAGACCCAGTAGTGTTCGGTTAGGATTTTGCATGAGACTATACGATGATTGCGAATCTCTCATGCTCGTCATTCCGGCTGGTTTTTAGCCGGAATGACGAATTCGGGGGCTTAAATCGGTCTAAATGGGCATTGCAATTTTCTAACCGGACACTACTGCATAAGACCACCATTATTCGTTATATTTCAATATTCGCGTTTTTGACCTTAAAAAAGCCATTATAGACAGGGAAAAGGGCTACAATCGAATACGTTTATGCGAACTTTTAGGTAGTTCGCGTGGCCCGACCCCGTCCCCCCGTCCGCCCGCACCCCGTCCGCCCGACACTCAAGTCTTCATATCTTCATAACCCGGCTACGGCCCGGTAACCTTGGTGAAACGCCCTGTGCGCACCCAACGGAAGTGCCCTTGGGGTAGACCCGCACGCAGGGTGTTGTGGGGGCTGGGGGAGAAAAACCCCCCCGGCTACCCGATTGGAATTAGGCATGGTGCCCCCCGACTGCAACACATCTTTCCGCCAAAAGTCAAAATGTCCCTATCGTCATCCTTCCAAACCATCCTCCAGTAGGTATTCGCTGGAAGTCGGGGCGCATAGCCGTCAATCATTTTTGGAGGTTTCTGTTTCCGTAGGCGGACAAAACAGCCTCTTCGAGAGAAGCGATTTCTTCATCCGACAGGAAATCAAAGTGGCTCGCGCGTTTTCGTGATGAAAGCCGACCGTTGTTTTGGAGGCAGAAACGAATGAAGAGATCGATTTGTCGGTCGGGCATGTCTACAATTTCCTGTATGTCTTTCTTAGTCTTGTCGTAGTTGGCCAGGAACGCCAGTTCGTCGGCGAGTTCCGTATCGATGGTCTGATCGATAAATCGAAAAAGCGCCTCCGCCTGGGACGTCATATCAATATAGCGGCACCATACTGCCGTATCGTTATGAACGGTCATGCGGCCATCTTCATCGAGCGAGTATTCCACCAGGGACATTATCTGCCCGGAGAACACTTCCAGGGAGGCGTCATAGTCGGCGGGACTTTTCAGCATAGATGCTGATATGGGAAACATGACGCCTTCGGGTGTGAAACCACGTCGGGCGAGAATGTTGTGGATCAGGAAACGGTGGATTCGACCATTGCCATCCTCGAACGGGTGCAGAAAAATAAATCCATAGGCAATGGTGGCGGCCTGAATCACCACGGACACGTCTCCGGTGTTCATGCGCTCGTGGGCGGCCGTCAGACCGTCCATGAGGTCAGCCAGGTCCTCCGGCTTCGGACATGCAAAGTGAATTCGCTCCTTCTGCCAGGCGACCGTCTCGCCGACATAGTTCTGGCTCGACCGGTAATCGGAATCACGAAATCGTGCATCGACAATGCGATTTTGAACCTCTATCAATCGTGTTTTTCGGCAGAAGTCTTCTCGTTCCGCGGTTTGAAGCAAGGCCACGAAGCGCTCGGTCCGTGTCGAGGTGGGTTTGACATGCTCGAGTTCAAAGGACGATTTCGTCTCCTTAGTGTAAAGGTAGCCGAGCGCCCGCTTCAAAATTTCAGGAGAATAGCCTTCCACCACTTGCCGACAGCGTCCGGGCAGGTCTGCGGCTTCGAAATCACGAAGCGTGTCGGTGCGTCGAACCGTTGGGCAGAATCGGCTATCACCGAGTAAATTATCGTTGATCCGTTGCCGCCGAACCTGTCGGACCGAGGTGACCGTGTAGTATTCATCCGGTTTGAGCAGGTCGATGTAGTTGCCCCGCTTCAGGTCATCCAGCGGGAGAGTTTTGCCGGTCAGGAACTCGTACAGGAACCACAATCGCCTGGCATACTTGCCGGTCGGTTTGGACCGGACATATACAAGAAGATCATCCTCCCCTGTCTTCTGAAACAAGACGCAGAGGATTTGGAAATTCGTCCCGTCATACTTGAGCGCGAATTCAAGATGGTCGCCAAGAGTGTCCCCCGGCCAGTACTTAGACGGGTAGATCTCCTCGATAACGCCTTCGCTCGAATTTATCCTATGGATGCCGCTGGCTGTTACCACAGACTTGTGCCAGTTCGGCATGACATCGAGATCGTACCGCTCGATAAGCTTCGCATATCCTGCAGGTCTGTATGTCAATTTATCCTGTTCGTTTTCAACCATGATTTGCTCCGGAAAAACGATTACGATACAAGAATTATCGTTATATCACAGGAAAAAGCAAGAAAAATAATTACAAATCGCAGTCCAAACTTCCGCATTTTAAACAGAAAAACAATTACAGTCCCTGAAAAATACTTCCAAATCGACCTTTCGCGATATTTCTCATTACATTACAAGATGCACGTAAGGGGCTTCCCGACGGCTCTTGCGCCATCTGTCAACAGGGAATCCGAGGAATCTGGGCATGACATTTTGATATTTCTGCTAAAGTCAATGTCATGCCCCCATCTTTTGAACCGCTTTAAGCTAGTATTTACGTGTCTTTTCTGTCTCGACTTCAGTTCCCTGTGTTTCATTCAGCCAGTCTCTTTAGCGAATATATCCCATCCAGTCCGTTGATACGTCTGGGAACTTTTTCATTCCTCGATTGAAACAGATGTTTTACCAACTGATAATGCCTGGACACAAATTCCCTTGTCCCGATAATCCCGGAATCTGAAAAATACCGTGTCCTTAATCTAAAGCGTTCAATTTTATTAATATTGAAATCCTTTTTCTTCTCCTCCGCCAAGATTTTCAGGTCGATGGGTGCACCCTTATTTGTGTCAATTGCGGCGGTTTCATACATGAATCTTCTGTATTCCTTCAATCGTTCGTGAGCATCCAGTATACCGAATTCCTTGAGACCGAAATCAAGTGAAAGCAAATTGTCTTTATTCCCGGTTTGAATATGATATCCAATGGAATTCCACCGATACTCTTCCGGTCTCTTGACAATCCCGGCACGGACGGGATTGAGATCAATATAGGCAAGGCAGTTTATCAGTGTCTCGCCATTTTCCACAACAACGCTTTTGAAACGGTCGCCCCAGAAGAATCCCCTCCGGTTGTGTCGTTTATTATAAAAACGTGAAAAACCCAGCTTAATCTCGCGTACGAATTCTGATAGGCTCGACCACTTCTCCCGGAAAAACGGAATCTGGCCATGGGAAAAATTCCTGTCATCTCCATAAAAATCTATAAATCTTTTTTTGATATCTTCATCAGAAAAGTCAGATTCAGGAAGCATGCGGGCTAGTAAGTGGAAATGGTTGCCCATGCAACAAAAGCCCAACACCTCGGTGAAATACAACCGACTGAATCGTTTGATCAACTCTACAAAAAAATCTTTTTCCACATCTCCAAATGGAAAGCCGTCCAAGGCCGTCCTGGACATGACATGATAAACAGTTGGTTCACCTGTTATCATAATTCTCGGAATTCGTGCCATAACTTAGCCCTCATAAGCTGTCTGCCTGATAGAAATGCCCCTGCCGTCTTCATAACATATGGCTCAATCCTGTCAATCATAATTTACCTGTCCCCGATTTCGGTCCGTCCCCGATTTCGGTCCCCGATTTCGGTCATCATAATTTACCTGTCCCCGATTTCGGTGTCCCCGATTTCGGTCCCCGATTTCGTTTTTGCGAAGAATGATTTTATCCATTGGTACGTTATCAAGTAACCACCGGATGGAAATGTTATCGAAACAGCCCTTAATATCTGCTTCCAATATCCAAGTTGCCGAATTGGGCTTTGACAGTGCGTTG
>JAYEJK010000045.1:0-1687 GCA_034660535.1 Thermodesulfobacteriota bacterium
CTATGACAATGTCATTGACTATTAGCCTGAATCCGGCTTAAAAAATGATACAGTGCGTAAAAGAGTTCAATAGATATGCCTGTCACTAAAAATATTCGTAAAATTCTGTCCCAGGGTAGCCGTTCCCCTATCACCTTCTGGACAAAATAAACAATGCAGATCGTGGCGCCGGTCACAAACGAAGCCAAGGGCAGCACTTCATTCAGGGTTTCGACAACCGTGAGGGCTAACTGACCGGGATGATATCTGACAGGGGAAAACAATGCCAGGGCAACTACCAGTAAAATCAGAGTGATTCGTTCTCGATTTTTCATTTATAAAGAATGTCTCCACCTGTAATCGTTTACAGGGCAAGGGATTTGCGATCCGAAGGTTTTTAACTGCGCCATGATCAGTTACGATTTGTTACCCCTAACCCCTACCCCCTGAACCCTGAACGGTTACGAAATATTAGTCTATTTTTTCAGGAATTGAAACATGAACTATGACACTACTCTTTTCTTGCCGGATACTGTTTTAAATAAAAACACCGTGAAAAAGCTTTTGCTTTTTTTTGAATCAGTCTATCACTACCTGCCCACTGAAGCGGAAACAGGTACTGAAGATGAGACTTTTTCAAATGAATTAATCAGGGGATATGCGCCTGTGCCCCTGGGTGACGATCTTTTAAGGTTCCGGAAAATGATGAAGGATCTCACCGGCCATGGAGATGAATACTATGGCGGCTATCTCTCATCCCTGTCCCATGACCTCTTGATTGATCGGGACGAGGCGTCTGTCTGGGCCCTTATCTCAAACATTTCCGGAACAGATGGACGTACCGCAAAGAGTACGTCCGCGGCCGAATCCATTGAGGAATTATGGCGGGCCAGACTTCTCCTGAAACTTGCAGAATCCCTTGACCATGCGGATCAGGAGACGAATAACGGACTTGCCCGGATTGAATTTCGGCAAACGGTTCTTATGAAATCCCTGCGTGGTGAAGATGGTTTTTCAGAAAAAACAATGTTGGAAGATGCGGCGAATCTTCATAATGAAATCCCTGAAGCTGTCTCTTTTAATATTAAAGACATCTTAGCTCCCTCGCATTTCCCGATCAGGGCGGAATACCTGATAAAGGCGTGGGGCCGGCTTTACATCGCCGACCGGAACATTGAAGAGCGGCCGTTTATTCTAACAACCGGTCTTATAAATGCGGAGCATCTTTTTGATGCCCTTGAATATCATTTTAAAAAGGAGCCTGCGAAGCTATTTTCAATCATCCTGCCGGACTTTGCCCAGGCAGAGGATGTCGAATACCTGAACGTACGCAACTCATTTCGCCTGATTGCCGGAGACTGCATAAAAAACATGACTCAACTCCTGCTGGAAATTATACAAGGGAAACAGACGGTACGGCTCCAGCCACGCGTTTTTAACGCAGTATTCCCTGTGATGGACACTCAAGAAGGCGGAGATGCGCACCCTCTCTTTGAAAAAAAAGTTGCCGCATGGACCGAGGCCGTGAAGTCTTTTGAACAATCATCCGCCGGTCGCCACAGATTGAGCTTTTATCTTTTTCCTGAGATATCATTTCACGAGCTGTTCGAAAAGATCAGCGGGTCCGTTGAAACGGATACATTTTCCTCATCCCGCCCGCATCACTCCATCATGGCAGTCATTGGGAATGATGAATGATGAGTGATGA
>JAYEJK010000045.1:1787-5375 GCA_034660535.1 Thermodesulfobacteriota bacterium
CCTGAGATATCATTTCACGAGCTGTTCGAAAAGATCAGCGGGTCCGTTGAAACGGATACATTTTCCTCATCCCGCCCGCATCACTCCATCATGGCAGTCATTGGGAATGATGAATGATGAGTGATGAGTGATGAATAACAACAACAACAAGAAAAAAAATACTGTAACGGTTCACGGTTTACAGTTCACAGATCACGGTTAACCGCTTTACTTTTTCAATACAACCATGGGGCAAGTGGTAACCCTTGAACCCTGAACCCTGAACCCTGAACCCTGAACCCTGAACCCTGAACCCTGAACCTTTGAACCTTTCTGTACATAAAATATCCGAAATATTCGGACCAAACGGCGTTCTGTCCCGGAATCTGCCAATGTATGAATATCGGCCCGGTCAACTCAAAATGGCCGGGGCTGTTGCCCGGGCATTATCCATCGAATCCGGCATGGGAAGCAAACTTGCGGTTGAGGCTGGGACCGGAATCGGTAAAACACTGGCCTATCTTGTTCCCGCGGCGCTCAGCCGCCGGAAAATTATCGTATCAACCGGCACACTCAACCTTCAGGACCAGATTTTAAACAAGGAAATCCCGTTTATTAAAGAACATATTGATCAAGATCTTTCAGCCCTTTGCGTGAAAGGCAGGCAGAACTATATCTGTCTTTACAGATGGAAACAGCTTGCCGCAGCGCCCCAGGCAAACCTGTTTGAGGAGAGCGCCGAGTTTGCGAAAATTGCAGAATGGCTCCGGGAAACCAATACCGGAGACCGTGCCGAACTCTCATGGTTGCCGGATAATTCCCGGCTCTGGCACGACATCAGTTCGACAGCCGGCCAGTGCCTGGGGATGCACTGCCCTGAAGGCCCATCATGTTTTGTGAACGAACTCCGAAAAAGGGCTGCCCGGACACCCCTCCTGATCGTAAATCATCACCTTTTTTTTTCAGATCTCGCCCTGCGCCGATTCGGGTTTGCCGAAGTGCTTCCCCGTTACGAATCCGTGATCTTTGACGAGGCCCACCATCTTGAAAACGTGGCTACACGGTACTTCGGAATATCATTCAGCCTGTACCAACTCTTCGATCTGGTACAGGACATTGAAAAACTGGCCGAAACGGGAATAGCTAAGCAAGATCGCGGGAAAATAATCAGCGTTGCCCGGGCCGCGGTAACACAGGCAAATCTGTTTGCCGCCCTGTTTCCCCCCGAGAAAGGACGGTTCCCTCTCACGGATTTCATTGATAACAATCCCTCCTGGAAGTCTGAATTAAAGGCGTTTGATGACCGTATCACATCACTCTGCAGGCAGCTTGAGCCGCTCCTGCTTTTAAGTGATGCATGGAACGGCATGCTGCGACGATGCGAGGAACTGCTGAACAATCTCAGAATGGTAACCGAAAAGGAAAATCCTTCATATGTGTTCTGGTATGAACGGCGGGAAAGATCCCTGTTCCTCTCAGCGTCTCCCATTGAGGTAGCAACAGAGATGCAGGAACACCTTTACGATCAGGTAAAAGGCATTGTTTTCACATCCGCCACACTCACTACGGGCGGTGATTTCAGCTATTTATTCGACAGGCTCGGTCTTTCCGAGGACACGGAGCGAGAAACAATCCATACACCGTTTGATTATCAAGGCCGCACCCTGCTTTATATTCCTGATAACAATTTCCCACAACCGGGACACCCCTCTTTTTTTGATGAGCTTGAGCGGAAAATATATTATATTCTCCAGGTTTCAAACGGCCGCGCCCTGTTACTATTCACAAGCGTTAACACAATGAAGACCGTATATGGTTCCCTGGCGGGCAGGCTGCCGTTTCCGCTGCTGATCCAGGGTTCCGCCCCCAGGTCGGTACTGCTTGAAACCTTTCAAAAGCAGACCAGCTCCGTACTCCTGGCAGTGGCAAGCTTCTGGGAGGGAGTAAATGTTCCGGGTGAGGCCTTAAGCTGCGTTATCATCGACAAATTGCCTTTTGAAGTGCCAAGCGATCCGGTTCTCATGGCCAGGATCGACAGAATCCGGGAACAGGGCGGCAATCCGTTTTTCGATTTCCAGGTTCCAAGAGCCATTCTGGCGCTCAGGCAGGGAATTGGACGGCTGATGAGAAACGCCACGGACCGAGGATTGCTTGCTGTCATGGATGTCCGGTTGTTTACAAAGCGCTATGGCCGTGCTTTTTTGGAAAGCCTTCCAGACAGCCCGATCACTCGAGATCCGGCCGATATCGAGTTATTTTTACTTGAGCCCTAAGGATAAAAATCGTGAATCATGCTGAAATGTTTGCACTTCTCAAACCTGAGGCGGCAAAGATCGACGACGCCATGCGTGAGGACCTTTCAATCATTGAAAGCCCGGAACTTGTCAAAATTATTTATCACGCGATTTTTAACGGTGGTAAACGAATCCGTCCTCTTCTCACGGTATTGGCATCACAACTTCGCGAAGCCCGGGATCAATCACAAGAGACCGGAAAAGCCGGCGATATTTACAAATTTGCCGGCATATTTGAATATCTTCATGCCGCAAGCCTTTTGCACGATGACGTAATCGACCACGCTGACAAACGACGGGGCCAGGCCGCGGCTAACATGATCTGGGGGAATACGCCCGTTATCCTGGCAGGGGATTTCCTCCATGCCAGGGCAATGCTTCTGGCAGGCACTGCCGGATGCCTTGAATGTTTAAAAATCATTGCCAAAGCCACATCGGCAATGGTGGAGGCCGAATTTCTTCAATTGCGGAACGTAGAGCAGATTGATTGTTCGGAAAAAAATTATTTCCGGGTCTTAAACGGCAAAACCGCAACTTTGATCTCCGCAGCCTGCGAGACAGGCATGATACATGCGGGAGGGAATGACCAGGAACAAAACGCCTTACGATCGTATGGAACAAATCTCGGCCTCGCTTTTCAGATTGTGGATGATCTGCTTGATTACCAGGGAGATTCGGACAAGACCGGAAAGACGACAGGAAATGATTTTGTTGAAGGAAAAATGACACTCCCCCTTATTCATGCCCTTGCCTGCTCCGAACCGGACAAACAAAATATGTTCATGAATCTTCTTAAAGGCGACAGGGAAGAGCGCGCCCGCAACGTGGATACCGCTGAAAAATTCATTCAAGAAAAAAACGGGTTTCAATACGCCCGGAATACGGCGGAAGGACTGATCAGCGCTGCGATTTCAGAACTGAATATCTTTAATGAGAGCCCGGCAAAAAATATTCTGATCAGCCTTGCAGAGTACATCCCGGCAAGGGACATGTAAGCAGCCACAGGCGGCGCATCCGGAGTCTCGCAGGCTCGCTTACCTGCACGCGATCAGGGCAACCGGTATAGGCTGACTATAACCGGTAGCCCTGATCACGCATTTATACCCCCTTGCGGGGTGCACCTGCACCACCTGTGACCATTTACATGGTAAGGGGGATAGCCGTTGTTTGGTGGCCTTGCCCCTGTGATTAGTACCTTAGGGTCTGGAAAGAAATAACTTGGATTTTCCGTTTCCGAACTGTATCACACCTTTAGCCGGTTTGACATCCCCGAAATCCTCACCGTAGCCCTGCTACGCTTGCGGTTTCGTGAATA
>JAYEJK010000046.1:0-5357 GCA_034660535.1 Thermodesulfobacteriota bacterium
TTCCTCTCAACTCCTCAAGTGAAGACTGGGGAATAAAAATAAGCATCTTGTCTTTCTCTATAACTGTCAACTTTTGTTTGGGTCTCAGATTAAGGTGTTCTCTGGCCGGCTTTGGGATTACCACCTGGTATTTGCTTGAAATTGTCGCTTGCATCATATTCTCCTTTTTGATGATCGATAGAGTTATGGTAGAATTTTTTAGATTCGATGTCAAGTCGTGGGGCTTAAGGGTCTGGAAAGAAATAACTTGGGTAATTCCGATCCGAAATGTGTTGCAGATTTAGTCGGTTTGATATTCACGAAACCGCAAGCGTAGCAGGGCTACGGTGAGGATTTCGGGGATGTCAAACCGGCTAAAGGTGTGATACAGTTCGGAAACGGAAAATCCAAGTTATTTCTTTCCAGACCCTAAGGGATGGCCGAATATTTACGAAAATTGGCTGCAAATTTTTTGATTTCAGCCTCATTAGGTGGATTTCAGGGCGCTCCCCCAAATCCGTTATAATCAGAAAAATTATCTTTCCAACTATGAAAAAGGCTATTGTTTCCGTATCCAGTCATTGTTTTCATTCTGTATCATATCGCCGGGCCTTGCCCTTTCCGCGTTCTTCATTGCACGGAGCCTGCCCACAATATCAGCCGAGATCCCCTGCTGATTCGCAATCGCATCGTAGATACTCCACCGGTCGCTGTTCTCAGACTCAACAATATCCTGATTTTCAATAGCGTTTCCGAGGAATTCGATAAATCCCTGATTGTTTTCGCCCACCATATGCTGGTCCTTAAGTTCTCTGATTGCCGGCAGACGAGCCTTCATCCGTGCTTTGATGCCATTGCCGGCAACCGCCGTTGTTGTTAATGAAAAGATCATTCCGATCAGCATTGAAAGCGCTATAAGTCCCCATATCTTGCTTCTCATAGTCAATCTCCTTAGGGTTCGCTCAAAAATAAATTTACATTTTCAGGTGTCGAGGCGCCCGCATGTTGATTTTTCTCAATCACCCAATATATCAACAACGTCCATTTCATCTTCCAATTCATCAATATCACCGAAATAATCATCCAGGGCCTTTTCCACTCGGATATTTACGTCAATGGTTATGTGAATCGGCTTGACTTCCATCGGTTTGATTTCAACCTGGTGCTTTGTGCTGCAGGCCGGAAACAGCATGGCAAACAAAGCGACCGATAGTATTCCTGTATTTTTTTTCATGAGATATCTCCTATCCGGTGATTTTAATCACTCCCCCCTTCCATCATTTTCATAACGTCTGACAATCCTTTTCCATAATGGAGTATCCGGTTCAAAGGGAGTCTGAAATTGACATCCAGGCCTATGCCTTGAAAAAGAGAACCCGAACCGTCGGCCTTGACCCTTGCGAATCCTCCGAACTCCTCACTATAAACAAACGGCAGCGGACCGGCAGGGCTTCCGTCCAGCTCTAACTGCATGACCAGGATCTCATCATCTGTAGAAAGCCCGAGTTTCGCCCACTTATAATCATAGTCTTTCAGCGCCTCCCTGGCAAGATCAAGTTGGGCGAACTGGACCGAGTCAGGAGGAATCCCCGCAGTGAGTATTTCAGTATCAAGGAGACGGATCTTCCCTCCCCTGCCGGGCGTTGAGAACAGAAAGCCGTCGTTAAAGCTGATCCTCCCCTTGTTCCAGCGGAGCGGGATGCGCCCGTTCACCGTGCAACCGCCCTCTGCCTGGACAGAGCCAAGTTGTTCGAGAAGCATGGAGAGGTCCAGCCTGTCACAAAAAAGTGTCAGATTATAATCCTCTTTTAAAGGTGAAACCCTTAAGGCCTGGGTATGAATCCGGCCGTCACACCAGTTGAAAACACCCTTTTCCACAAACAACGATCCGCCTGATTCAAATTGAAAGTCAATTGCCCCGCCATCTATCTCAATCTTCCCCATTCGAGCCTTTTCAAAGGTCAATTGTTGCCCTGGAGCGCTTTGCAGTGTAAAAAGATCGGGTATTGCAAGCGACATGTTGATGCCTGTCACTTCCAACCCGGTTTTTAAGGAGAGCACCTTGCCTCTGTGCAACGCGCCGTCCAGACTCCATTTTAAACCGGAATTGATGTAAGACAAAGTGGAGGAGCCCTTGAAATCGCCGTGAACGGAAAACCCGGCCGCACCGGCTAGAAAAGCGCCCAGCTCAATAGGAGAAGCCGGAGTATATTCCGGTATCTTAAAATCAATGCCTATTCCCTTTTGCCGGACGGCAACCGCCCCGGCGCCAAGCTGCATTCCGTTTATTTCAACCGATTCCGCCAAAAATTCACCCTTGGGCCC
Source organism: Thermodesulfobacteriota bacterium (assembly GCA_034660535.1). Classification (GTDB taxonomy): domain Bacteria; phylum Desulfobacterota; class Desulfobulbia; order Desulfobulbales; family DAOVYS01; genus DAOVYS01. The sequence goes on from JAYEJK010000046.1 coordinate 2,305, forward strand.
TGAATCCGGACAGGGCCATCTTAAAGGAACTTTTCCGCTTATGCCGCTGATTGCAATTTTTTCCTTTTTATAAAAAACCGTACCATCTGAAAACAGGATCGTACCATCCAGGCTTAAATTTCCTGAAACATCGTTAATATGTCCTGCCAATGAAACCCCGGGCAGAGCGAGTTTGAGCGAACCGGCTTCCGCATGCAATCCGGGAAGCCTTACAACATATTCCGCACTTCCATCCGTGCCTGATCCCTTGCCGGATATCTCGAATTGCGGTGACCCTGATTCCAGGCGCACACCGCCCGTTTCAAGCGACAGGCCGGACGGATCAGGCTCTCCGTTCGATGCATGAAAGGTCCAGCCGTCCTGTGTATACTCTCCTCTGAGAATAATATTCACGGGTATATCATGGTCCTTTTCCGGAAAATTTGAAGCCATGTTTGACTTTTCAACCAATGCCCGGATTTCCCCGACGCCTCCCACTCCTGATGGCGTTACCTTGAGGTCGGCTGTGAAATTTAAGTCCTGAACAGAAATCGGAGATACGATGTCAAATCCACTCCAGTTAACAAGATACCGGTCCCGGCCCTCCTTGTTGAACGTCAACCGAAGCGGCCGTAATCCATTGCCTTGGTCAGCCGCGTTTCTAATCTTAAACTCTCTGACTACAAGGTCTGCCTCGGAGAATTCACACTCTGCATATAATGAGGAAATTTCAAACGGGTTGACTGATAATTCCGCCTTGCCGGCGAACTCCATATCGCCTGAAAGACTTACATCCGGAATCATTGCACAGAGATCGGCAAACCTCTCAATCTGCACACGAGAAGCATCAAATGCTGTGTGAATTTTTTCCTGTGCAGGATCAATGGTGATTGCCAGATGCACTTCCCGGCCACGCGGAAAGAGTCGAACATCACATAGAAACCCGTTTAAGAAACTGGTTGCAGGTGTCACGTTAATCTCGACCGGCAGCCGGAACTCCCTTTTATTGAAAAGAAAAACAAGAACGGCGTCACGAATTTCAATGGTTTTAAAGGAGAATGGAAGAGAAAAGAGGCTGAGAGAAAGGTTTCGGCTGTTTTCATGAACAGGCGGCGTGATATCCAGGCCGGCGAGAATAAACCGGTTGCCGCTGTATTCGGCCCTGACCTGAACACCACTTAAAACGATGCGGTCGACTTGTCTATTTATAAGTTTTAAAGGCGAGTAATCAACACGGAGCGATTCCAACCGGAACGCCGGTTGCACGGATTCACCGAATTCAAGTGAACCAAGATCCGCCCCTGTCAGCCCGATACGCCGGACATCACACGAAAAGCCGGAAATTCCGGCAGATCCGGCCAGATCAGGAAGCAGAGTCTTCTCCGCATAATACGGCAGACAGAAATATATAATGATAAAAGTGGAGAAAAAGACAAGGCCGGCAACCGAGAGGGCCGATAATATCAGCTTCCGGCCTTGACTGACTTGCCGGTCAGTTGGCGTTTGCACGGTAGCCATCCATAGTCCATGAATTGATCAGAAATAAAAGGAATGATTGCGATGACGGCGTTTTTTCACCCGTACCTGTTCCTCAATCCAGTATCCTTCTTTGTCGACGATCATGATCCATCGACCGTAAACCCACTTTCCATGCCTGTTATAGTGCCCCGGGTTCCAGACTCTTTCATATGACGGCTCAACCCACTTCCTCCTCATCTCCCAGTGACCTCTTTTTTTACGCAGACGCTGAGGAGGATCAAGGTAGACGTATACATGCTCCCGGCGCGGAGTACACTGCCGCCCTATCCGGTCAACAAGGATGCCTCCAAGAACCAGTGATCCGATGCCGATTGCAGCGCCTTCCCACCTGTGCCGCTCTCTTGAACCGGCATTTGCGGAAGTTGCTGAAAATGTCACTAATAACAGGGGAATGAGGAAAATGACGGCGAATTTATTTTTTTTCATGATCAACCCTCCTTGTTATCTGTTAGACGAACAGAAGGGCTATTTTGTTTACAAAAAATCAAGGATTTCCGTTCATCCTGATTTAAAAATAAATATTCGGCTTGATGCCGAAAAATAGCTAGAACCACCAAATTGTAAACGTTCACTTAAAACGGGCTAACTCTGAAACAGAGTCCTGAATCAGACGCTGAACCATAGTATCCAAGGTGACGCCGCGCTGCTGATCTCTGGAAAACCCCAGGACATTGGTTGCATTGGCGTTATGCTCCATTTTCTTTTCAAAATACCCGGACGTGACCTGTTCTGAAGAGGAAGCATCCATGACCTTGTAACGCATGCCGATCACCCAGACATCGGCTTCGCTGCCCACCTGAACGGAAGAACCCACGGTTCTTGCCACACTTGCGTCTCTGCTCGAGTGAAGCAGGGCGCCGGCAATATTGCCGATGGTGGATGCGTCAAAGCCCTGGCTGGCAGCCGCAACCGGTTCCGCTTTAAGTATATCGAACCTGATGAACCATTTGGTCGTCTTAAACTGTCCCTCCTGTATAGGATCCTGACTGGTGGCGCCCATCCTTCGAGCCAATTCGCGCTCATGCATCATCGGATCAATATCTCCACGTTCCAGGATCCTGAAATTGGCATTGGCCAGCTCCAATTCAGCAAAATCCTTGATATTGTTTGAGGATATCTTCTGCAAAAACGTGGCATTATTGCTCTTGATCTCTCCCTGCAAAACAATTACCTGTGGCCCCTGAACATTTACGTTCTGGTAGGAGCGCTTCTGATACATGCGTTTGTCCGCTTCCTTGTTGGCAAGATCCGACGAACTGCTGAAACTGAAAGCGGAAACATGGGCAGAGTAAATTAAAACAAAAATGGTCAATAAAACCGCCTGGGTTATAAGGTTAAATTTTTTCATCGTCATGCTCCTGAATTGACTGTTAATTCAAAATACGAACCTAGGAACAGGTCGTAAATAACTTCACATTTTAATGCGCCGATCCATCCCGCATGGCAGCGTTGCTCGATAGTTAGAAAGATTAAACTCCTCATATCCAGCGAAATTGAGGAGAACTTCCGTAAATATTCGGCCACCCGACCTACAC
>JAYEJK010000047.1:0-5341 GCA_034660535.1 Thermodesulfobacteriota bacterium
TTTTCCTCATCACTCACTACTCAACACGCAACTCTTAAGTGGCCGAAGATAAAACCAACCCCTGTTTTTCCGATACACTAACCGCAATCAACTGATCTTATTGGGATCTAACCCAGATAAACTGGAAATTTTAAAAGGTCCTGGACTATTTTCAGTACCCCCCTGAGGGGTATAAGTGCCTTAAAACATGTGGCACCGCGGGCGTCACATATAACTTCAGAGTTTTTCTGCCACAAAAAACAAGAAAATTACCACTAAGGCACTAAATACTCAAGCAACCACAAAAACAATTGTCATAAATTCCTGCTCTTATAGTATATTAATACATGATGAACCACGGGGGGGAAAAACGCAACAATATTCTGTACATTGGATATTATTATTGGCAAAATCGGACGCCTGAATCGGTGTCTTGCCCGCTATTTTGGATGAAACCGAATCAAAACCATGTTAATCTGATATTATTTCCAAACGTTATATGTCAGACAAATAATAAAAACATCGAGGCCGAACAATGAATAAACCATTATTAAAATCCTTTGCTCAAGTGTTGATATTGTGTATGTCCATGCTCCTGATCGTCGGTTGCTCAAGTTCGGAAGACAAAAAAAATGCATTTTATCAAAAAGGGCTGGAATACGTCGAGGCCGAAAACACCAAGGCAGCTATCATAGAATTCCGCAACGCACTCCAGATCGATCCCAAATTTGCCGACGCCCGTTATCAGTTGGGTCTGGCCCTGCTGAAATCAAAGGAATTCAAAAATGCCTTTAACCACTTGAGTATTGCGGCAAATCTTAACCCAAAAAACGTGGATGCCCTTCTCAAGACAGCGGAAATGCTTTATCTGGGGAAACAAAAAGAAAAATGTCTTGAAAATGTGGAAAAAATCCTTGCACTTGACCCTGATCATGCTGATGCTCTCAATATAAAGGCCAGCCTCGAATTGATAGCCAAAGATCCGGAAGCAGCTCAAGCCTCGATTGATAAAGCCATTGCAAAACATCCTGATCTCAGCCGGTTACACATTACCAAGGCCAGGATCCTTTCAGTTCAGGAAAAATTCCAAGATGCTGAAGCATCCCTGAAAAAGGCCCTTGAACTGGATCCTGACAAACCGGCCAACCACAAGGCGCTTATCTCCTTTTACTTAAGCCGCAAAGAACCGGATAAAGCCGAGGCCCAAATAAAAAAAATGGCATCCGTGTTCCCTGATTCGCCAGGGCCGCACATTGATCTGGCCTCCTTTTATATGGCCAATAACGAACCGGAAAAGGTTGAACAGGCCATTAAGGCTGGAATTGATGTGGCGCCTGATGACCCCGGCTTATATGTCTTTCTTGGAAATTTCTATAAAAAACAAGGCGATGCCGACAATGCCGAGTCCGCCTTCAAGGACGCGATCGCCAAGTCAAAAGACCCGAATAACATCAAATCAATACTTGCCGGCTTTTATTTTGACCAGGGGAAATTCTCGTTTGCCGAAGAGCTGACAAACGAAATTCTGATTGACAACAGCAAACATGGAAAGGCCAATCTTTTAAAGGCCAAACTTTTGCTCAAGGATGGAAAGAGTTCCGACGCCCTCTCCATTCTGAACGAACTGGTGCAGGAATATCCCAAGTGGGGGGATGCTTTTTACCAGAAAGCCGTTGCTCACTTTAACCTGGGAGAACCTGAATTGTCCCAGAAGGCTGCTGCTGAGGCGGCAAAATTGAACCCGAGAGATCCAATGCCCCACACGCTCCTGGCTCACCATCTCCTTATAAAAAGAGATTTCGAACCTGCCAGACTTGAGGCCATTAAGGCATTGCGACTGGCGCCCAATAATTTCGGCGCCGCAATAATAGTGGGTAAGTGCATGCTGCAGGCCAAGGAGTTTGAAGACGCACTGAAGCTGTTTGACCAGTTACACGATGCAATTCCGAAAAACATCGAGATACTGCTGAACAAAGGAATCGCCCATCTGGCCCTTAAGGATTCGTCCAATGCCGATAAAATGTTTGAAAAAATCCTGGAAATTGAGCCTGGTTATGTCCCAGCCCTCGCAATCCTTGCCAATATTCTGGTTGCCGAACAGGACGCTTCCCACGCCATCCGGCGCGTACGCAACCAGGCAGACAAGATGCCGGACAACCCTAATATCGCAATGCTGCTCGGCAATATGCTGTTTCAGGAAAAATTATATGATGAAGCGCTCAAATCCTTTCGAAAAACCCAGGAACTTGTCCCTGACGCTCCCCGTCCCTATATCATGGTCGCCCGCACCTTAAGAATGCAGAACCGGGACCGGGAAGCTATGGAAGAATACCGGGCTCTTATCAGCAAAAGGCCCGATTCAGCGCCGGCCCATATGGGACTTGGGACCATGCTGGAGCAAAACGGAGATATCGCCGGCGCCAAGGAGGCCTATGGCAAGGTGCTGGAACTCTTACCGGAATTCGCGCCGGCTGCCAACAATCTGGCCTGGATTCTGGCCGAAGAAAAAGATGGCGACCTTGGAGAAGCCATGCGTCTTGCACTTGTTGCCAAGGAGCAAAAGCCGGATGACCCGTACATCGCCGACACACTAGGCTGGATACACTACAAACGGGAATCTTACGGCCTTGCCCTGACCCAGTTCACAGAGGCTGTGAACGCCATGCCTGACATGCCGACACTCCGGTATCATCTGGCTCTTGCACTTAAAAAAGAGGGGAAACCGGACCAGGCGCGTGATGAATTAACCCAGTGCTTAAAACAACAGGCTGATTTTCCGGAACGAAAAGAGGCTGAGAAACTATTGAAAAGCCTGGATTAATCATTCATATATGCGGAAAACATTCGTAATAGGAGATATCCACGGCTGTCACCGGACATTGGTGGAACTGCTTGAAAAAATTGACCCTGATCCGGACAATGACTTTCTAATATTTCTTGGTGACTATATCGACCGAGGCCCGGATTCGAATCCGGTAGTCGAAGAAATCATCAAGCTGCGCAAACGGTTTAAACACCTTGTCCCTCTCATGGGCAACCACGACCAGGTATTTCTGCGCTATCTTTCAGGAAAAGACAAGGACTTTTTTATCGCAATAGGCGGGGAACAGACATTAAAAAGTTATGGGATCGACCCGCAGGTCACGGGCAATCCCCTTTCCCTGATCCCGGATGAGCATGTTTTCTTCTTTAATGATCTTTCAAACTACTGGGAGGATGATGAGTACATTTACGTGCATGCCGGTCTTAAGCCCGGAGTTCACATCACACAGCAGTCAACAGAGTGGCTCTTCTGGGCGAGAGAGCAATTTATTGACTTAAAATACGACTTCGGCAAACGAGTGATTTACGGACATACACCCTTTGAAACACCCAAAATAGACAAAAACAAGATAGGAATCGACACGGGTGCGGTGTACGGAAACCATCTCACGTGCCTCATATTGCCTGAAATGAAATTTGTGAGCGTAAAAGGGATAGGTTGAAGGTTTAAGGTTTAAGGCTGAAGCAATTCATACAGCAAATCCGGAGCGCGACTTGGCTGCCACGTCGGGCAGGATGTCGAGAAATGCCTCTACCTCTTCCTCTGTGTTATATCTGCCGAGGCTTATTCGCAGGGCGCCGTGCAGATAAGGTTCCGGAACACCCATGGCAACCAGGACCTGCGACGGATTCTGGTCGCCGCTGTGACAGGCTGATATTGCTGAAACCGCGATTCCCCGCACTTCCAGATCCTGAATCATAGCAGCGGACGAGGCATGTTTAAAGCTTACATTCAGGGTATTGGCAAGCCTTGGTTCGTTTTGCCCGTTTATCAGTACATCAGGAATGTTTTCAAGGATGCCCCGGGTAAGCCTGTCCTTCAGGATTTTCATCTGCCCGGAATATCGGGTGAGTTCTTGCGCCCCGATTTCGCATGCCTTTCCAAACCCGACAATTCCAGGCACGTTTTCGGTCCCTGCGCGGCGGCCGCCTTCCTGGCCGCCCCCCATGACCTGGGGCATTACGGACACGCCCCGGCGAACGTACAGGGCGCCTGCGCCTTTCGGGCCGTAAAGCTTGTGGGATGCCAGAGATATATAATCAACAGGCAACTCGCCGACATTCAGCTCCTTCTTGCCTGCCATCTGCACGGTATCACTATGAAACAGCACATCTTTATCACTGCATATCTCACCTATTTCCGCAATGGGCCAGAGCACGCCTGTTTCGTTATTAGCGCCAATCAGCGAAACAAGGGCCGTCTCATCTCTGATCAAGGATGACAATACCTGAAGGTCTATGCCACCGCTCGATCCTACCGGCAGATACTCTATCTCGTATCCGAAGTTTTGTTTCAGGAATTTAAGAACGCTCAGAACAGAGGGATGTTCAACAAGTGAAGAGATAATATGCTTTCTGTCGGGATAAGCGGAAATACTGCTTAAAATCGCGAGATTATTTGCTTCCGTGCCGCCGCTGGTAAAAATTACCCTGTCAACGGCGCAGCCGATAAGCGCTGCGACCTGCTTCCTGGCAGCCTCAAGACCGTCCTTTGCCGCCTCCCCGTACTCGTGATCACTCGATGGATTTCCAAAAATATCACCAAGATATGGCAGCATCGCCTCCCTGACCGCCGGATCCACGGGTGTTGTCGCATTGTTATCAAAATATATCTTTTTCACAACCAATCACTCCTCGACCCCGCATGACGGAATCGAAATGGTAAAATTTTGAAGGGTAAATGGCAAGTTCTCAATAAGTGGTGGCCAAAGTCCTGGATTCCCGCTAAAGACATGCGGGAATGACAATCCAAGCTCCAAGTCCGTCATTCCGGCATGCAGTTAGCCGGAATCCAGAAAGAATATTCAAATTTTGCTACCACCATTTATTGAAAAGTTACGGTGAATGCTTATAAAAATTGAATATAATGGGGAATCCAAACCTGTCAAGCAGTAATCAATGGAGTAAAGTCTAAGGATGATTTGGTAGTGGGTTGAACCTGTTGCTAGGCATGAATATCTAACCCAAATTCGACTTTGTTAATCAACAATCCTATAACAGTGTCGTGCATTACTTCAAGCTTCGAAAAGCAAATAGTTCGTAATCGTTCACAGGCCCTCCATCTGAACGCGATCAGCCCGGCTCACATATTACTTATATGGTGAGCCGAACTGCTAGCGCCCATATGGAGCGCCTGAGAACGATTACATTCTTAAGGGGTCTGCAAAATATGGGGGCACTCTGAACGGTTACAATAGTTCTACGTGTCAGACGTTTGATCCATGTTCTGAAATTTAGGTTTTTTCGTTCAATTTTTTGGGTGTTACGTTTCCCGACTTTATGCTTTTCGGTTTCAAGATGACGTTCGTAAGCACCCCAA
>JAYEJK010000048.1:0-5338 GCA_034660535.1 Thermodesulfobacteriota bacterium
GTTACAAAATCCTCAAATTAGCGCTGCTAGTCCTGCGGTTTTGTAACCTCACAATCGGCCCAATCCGACCTAAATCTGAGCGCAATATTGTCCAACTTATTTTTACTTGAGCCCTTATACCCCTCAGGGGGTACTGAAAATAGTCCAGGACCTTTAAAAATTCCAGTTTATCCGGGTTAGATACAGGAAGTGGTACATAAGCGATCACAGACGACGCAGATTATGCGCCTGTGATCGCTTACGCCATAAGATCCTTGAAATAAACAATAGAAGGGAAGTCAGGTGAGAATTTTACCGGACTCCTGCTGCTGGGACGGGCAACAAAGATCAAGGCTCCGAATCCGCCGTATTCCCTTGCAGCCGAAAGCACAGCCTCTGTGTCGTCGGCAAGCATTGTCTTTTCCGGGTCATATCCCATCCTTTTTTCAAGTATGGGCCAGAATTCCGGGTCTTCCTTGGCTGTCCCAATCTCAGCAGAGCATATTATTTTATCAAAAAAAGGGCCGATCGCGGTTTTTTTAAGTTTTATGTCAAGGGTTTTGGAATGGGCATTTGTGACCATGTAGATTTTTTTTTCGCGTTTGCGGCAGAATTTAAGGAAATCAACTGCAAAAGGATGCACGTTGATCAAATGGTTTACCTTCATTTTAAGTTCCGGGATATCCAGGCCCAGTTTTTCCGACCAGTAGTCGAGATCTGTCCACTCCAGCGTTCCCAATTTGCTGTTATACTTCTCAAGCAGTTCCTTTCTTGCGTCCATAAGCGTTATGCAGTTTTGTTCGGCATAGACCTCAGGGACATAATGCTCCCAAAAATAGTCGTCGAAATGTTTGTCAAGCAGGGTGCCGTCCATATCCAGAAGCACCGTCTCAATCACATTCCAATCAACGCATGGTTTGATTTGCTGTACAGGCTGTATATTCATTTCAGGGGCAAGTCGGTTAATCCTGACAAGGCGCCAAACGTGCTGTGCCCTGCCCCGGTTTCCACGAGGTCCTTAATTAGTGGGAAGATTCGTTGTTTTTCATCTTGAGGGATAAGAAATCCAGGCAGCGGTTCGGTTTCTGAAAAAAGGGGTCCTCCGTTATCGTCATCCGAGATCAGTGATTTTAAAATATCCGTCATATTGCCCCATTTTCCATTAACATCAATATGTTCTATTATCTGCATAATAACCGTGTTAAGGGTGACAATCCAGGGTGGCACACATGCTCCCTCGTCTCGGCTGCAGGGAACGGTTGAGACAAAACTCCTGCAGGCAAATGGGCGAAATTCGTAAATCCGACAACATTTTTTTGACAGAAAAATACAAGGAGAAAAATTCCACTCAAGGTTTTCGTCAGGCGGTTCCTGCTGATCAAGGCAATACCGGGCAAGCCGGTTTGTTGTTATCATCCTGGGCTTTTGTGAAAACGGTGTGTGTTTAATAAGATTAAGAAGATCAATTTGATTTTCCTGCCTAAGATGGGTCAATATAACTTCAGCCTCAAGGGAGGTCAACGTGACGCTCTGTGTACAGCATGCGGAGCATGCTTTAGTACAGATGAAGTTTTGCCCATACAGCCACGCCTGGTATTTTTCATATATGATATCAAGCAGTAAAAGTGTATTCGGTTCAGTCATTTAGAGACCCGATAAGTTCATGAATTGAGTTCATTTCGTGCTCAAGCAGGTATTTTTCGATACCCTCAAGCACATGAATTGTAGCCTTTGGATTAATAAAATTCCCTGTGCCGATTTGGACCGCCGAGGCTCCGGCAATCAGGAATTCCAGGGCATCCCCAGGCGTAGTGATTCCACCGATGCCCATGACCGGGATACTGACCGCATTTGTGGTCTGCCAGACCATTCTGACTGCAACAGGTTTTATCGCAGGCCCTGACAGCCCGCCAATCACATTGGCAAGCCTCGGCCTCCGGGTTTGAATGTCAATAGCCATTCCCTGGATCGTATTAATCAGCGAGACTGCATCCGCACCTCCGTCTTCCGCAGCCCTGGCAATGGAGGTGATGTCTGTAACATTCGGCGAGAGTTTTATGATCACCGGCAGCCTGCATTTTTTTCGAACCTCGGCTGTAACTCTTCGAGCCGCCTCCGGATCGATACCAAATGCAACACCACCCTGTTTAACATTCGGGCAGGAGATATTTACCTCAACGGCATGAATCCCTGGGACATTGTCAAGTATTTCAGCGAGCTGCCCGTATTCCTCAACACTATCTCCCAGGATATTCACAATCACGCACGCGCCGCTTTCCCGCAAAAACGGCAGCTTTTCATTGATAAATTTTTCTACGCCGATGTTTTCCAGGCCTATGGCATTGAGCATTCCGCATGGCGTTTCAACGATTCTGGGCGGCGGATTTCCGGCCCTGGACTGAAGAGATATTCCCTTCACAATCACGGCCCCCAGCCTGACCGGGTCCACCAGAGAGGCTAACTCCCTGCCATAGCCAAATGTTCCCGAGGCCGTCAGCACCGGATTTTTCAGGACCAACTCCCTGATTTTTACCTGTAAATCCGGTTTATCTCTTACCATGCGACATCACTTTCCCAAAAGACCGGCCCATCCTTGCAGACATGCAGGTACCCTTTATTCCCTGAATCGGCCGCTGATTTTACGGCACACCCCATACATACGCCCATACCGCATGCCATTGCGGTTTCAAGTGCGACCTGGCACGGCCAGCCATTTTTACGGCAAAGATAAGACACGGCTTTTAACATCGGCATTGGACCGCATGCGAGGACCAACCAGTCGCTACTTCGCGCCAAGTGGTTTGCCATAAGATCGGTAATAACACCATGGTGTCCGAGTGTCCCGTCATCGGTCGCGAGCACGACCGCCAAGCCGGGTATATCAAAATATTCGGCCAAGGGGGCAAGTTCCGCACCGGATGAGCCACCCAACAAGACCGATATTTCCCTTTTTGTATCTGTTTTCAGCAGTTGTTTTGCAAGCCCCAGCAATGGAGCGATTCCAATACCGCCACCCACTAAACAGACATTCTCTGCCGATGTAATATCAAACCCCTTGCCCAACGGACCCACAACTTGTAATTTCTGCCCATGCCGTGATTTTGCAAGAATCCTGGTACTTTTCCCCACGACCCGGAAAAGAATGATGATTGTCCCCTGGCTTCCCGACCAGTCATGGAGAGAAAAAGGCCTGGGCAGTAATGGATCAAGCGCTGAAACAGGTCTGATCATCACAAACTGACCCGGAGCGGCTGCCTCAGCAATACCGGGCGCTTTTAGCGTGAGTCGGAAAATATTTTTTGCCGCCGGCTCGATTTCAAGAATTTCCGCATCAATTTGTTTCATTTTTAAAGGAATAACAAAACAGCAGGCTCAACAGATATCCTATTGATATTAAAGTTAAAACATGCAATTTTTTCCAAATTTGCTGTTTGTGAAGCGAATAATCGTAGGCATTGCAGGCTTATTGCTTGACTATCAGCTCCATGAGACGTTTGAGATCGTCTTCTGAGGAGTATTCGATCACCAATTTTCCGAATTTTCCGTTTTGGACTATTTTAGTCTTAACACCCAGGTATCCTGAAAAGTTGTCCGTGATAGTTCGGCAGGTCTGGCCGGATATCTGATTCGGCGTCCTTTTTCTGCCAGGTGTGCCCTTCCCCTTTTTGATGGCCCCCGCCTCTTTTTCCGTCTGCCGAACCGAAAGCCCTTTGGATATTATTTCATTTCTGAGATTCTTTAGCGCCTCTGCATCCGGCAGACCCAACAAAACCCTTGCATGGCCTGCCGTCAAAGCGCCATCAATGATATCCTGCTTTGCATAATCAGGAAGTTGAAGTATCCGTAAACTATTGGTCACGGTAGAACGCTTCTTCCCTACTCTGTCTGCTACTTCTTCCTGGGTCAGACCGAAATCATCGGTCAGCCTTTTATAAGCTCCGGCCTCTTCAAGCGGATTCAGATCCTGACGCTGGATGTTCTCGATCAGCGCGAGTTCAAGTGTGTCATTGTCTGAAACGTCTTTTACAATAACAGGCACATCGTCAAGCCCAGCCAGCTTTGCGGCCCGAAGCCTTCTCTCTCCTGCAATCAACTCATATCCGAAATCGTCAAATTTTCTAACGATAAGCGGCTGGAGAACACCTTTTTCCCTAATGGACTCGGCAAGACTACCGAGGTCCCAATCTTGGGTATCTTTTCGTGGCTGAAAGGGATTGGGTCGTATTGAATCCAAGGGACAAAGGAAGTATGGAAGGGGAGCGCCTGTTGACGTCTCTTCATCGGAGCCGGGGAGCAAGGCATTTAGTCCCCTGCCGAGCACATCTGGTCTGGTCATTTTTTATTACCTCTTTGCTTTTTCAGGAATTCTTTTCCAAGATTCAGATACGCTTGGGCCCCTGAAGATCGCAGATCATAATTCAAAGCCGGTTTTCCATGACTGGGGCACTCACTGAGGCGCACATTTCTTGGAATCACCGTAGTGTATACCTTGTCCTTAAAGTGTTTTTTAATCTCCTTTGCAACCTGGAACGTAAGCCTGTTTCTCCTGTCGAACATTGTGAGGACCAGACCCTCGATTTTTAATTTGTGGTTGTAGGAATTCTTGACCAAGCGGATGGTACGGACTAACTGGCTCAGTCCCTCCAAGGCAAAATATTCACACTGCATTGGAATAATCACGGAATCTGAAGCAGTAAGGGCGTTGACAGTAAGAAGGCCTAGTGACGGAGGGCAATCAACGAAAATATAGTCATATTTGCTCAAAAGGGGTGTAAGCATATTGCGTAGAAACCGTTCTCTCCGTTTTTCATTTAGAAGTTCAACTTCCACGCCGATGAGATCTATGTGGGTGGGCAGGATATCAAGACCTTTCGAGCCGTTCACCTGCCGTATAGCACTAGAAATTTCGGCCTTATTCACATAACAATGATAGAGATGATATGTGTTTTTCCGGGCAGTTATCCCCAATCCGCTGGATGCGTTTCCCTGTGGGTCTGAATCCACGACCAGCACCCGTTTCCCCAGCTTTGCGACCGAGGCTGCCAGGTTGATGGATGTGGTCGTTTTGCCGACACCCCCCTTCTGATTCGTCAGCGATATTATTTTTCCCCTTGTCATGTCAATCACATGGTCCTTTTGGTTTTGCCTGAATGGAGTTTTTACCGGAAACCAGATACAATTTAGTGCCTTAGTGGTAATTTTTTTGTTTTTTGTACCCCTCAAGGGGTACTGAAAATAGGTAATCGTTCACAGGCCCTCCATCTGAACGTGATCAGTCCGGCTCACATATTACTTATATAGTGAGCCGCACTGCTAACGCCCATATGGAGCGCCTGAGAACGATTACAGTCTTAAGGAG
>JAYEJK010000049.1:0-5337 GCA_034660535.1 Thermodesulfobacteriota bacterium
CTGGCTAAGAAATTAGAAATGAGTACAGCAGGCATCGGATTTTCAGTAGAGAGGGGAGAATCAATAGCAAAAAATGGCAACCATTTGCTTACCGATTAAGTTGTTGAATTTTAAAAGAGCGTCCCTCCGGTGATTTCAACGAATCCTGACAATGATCTCGTAACTGCTCAGGTGGATATGGGATAGGTTGAAGGTAGAAGGGCTAAGGTTTAAAGTTGAAGGCTTTTGTCAGCCGCCTTTCTTGATTTTTACAGCGCAGACCTTGAGTTCGGGAATTTTGCATATGGGGTCCAGTGCGTTGTTTGTCAGGACATTGGCAGACGCTTCAGCATAATGAAACGGTATATAGACCACGCCCGGAGGCACGATGTTTCCTACCTTGGCCTTCAGGCTGATCACACCCCTTCTTGAGGAAACAGTAACCATTTCCGAATTGCCTATACCGAGGCGCTCGGCATCAGTCGGACTGATTTCTACATAGGCCTGACCGGCAACCGTTTCAATGGCCTTTGACTTCCTGGTCATTGTGCCGGTGTGATACTGGTAAAGATTTCGCCCGGTCGTAAGAACGAGAGGATACTCCGAATCAGGCGCTTCCTTGGCCGGTTTATAGGATACCCTGGTAAAATCAGCCTTGCCCTTTGGAAAGCCGTCCTTAAAAAGAAAAGTGGTTCCGGGATGGTCCGGTTCAGGGCACGGCCACTGAAGTCCCTTTTCAGCCAACCGAAGATAGGTCATGCCGGCCATGGCCGGTGACAGGGAACAGACCTCCCGAAACGCCTGCTCAGGATAGGTATAACGGCCCCTGCCTGTAACTGCCCGGAATCCGGTTGCTTTAACGCTTTTCCGGACGTGGTCGTATCCCATGCGGGAGGAGAGCATTCCAATTATTGTCAGGTCGTCCAAGGCGTCACCCGGAGGCTGAATTGCCTTTCTCACCCTCTGTACCCTTCGTTCCGTGTTTGTGAATGTCCCGTCCTTTTCAGCAAATGAGGCTGCCGGAAGCACCACATCGGCCAGTTCTGCGGTCTCTGTCAGGAATATGTCCTGCACAACCAGGAAATCGAGATTTTTAAGGCCCTGCATTGTGTGAGACATATGCGCATGGCTCAGGACGGAATTTTCACCCATCACGTAAAGTCCCTTTAATCGGCCATCGATCATGGCGGTGATCATGTCGGTTGATGTGAGTCCGGCCTTGTCCGGAATCGGCCGTCCCCACATTTCCTCAAATTTATCCCTTGCCTTTTGATCGGTTACTTTCTGATATCCCGGCAGTACGTCCGGAGAACATCCCATGTCGCAGGCGCCCTGGACGTTGTTCTGTCCGCGAAGGGGATTCACGCCCGCGGATTCCTTGCCCAGGTTTCCGGTCAGCAGAGCGAGATCGGCAATCGAAAACACGTTGTCGGTGCCGTGTGTGTGCTGCGTAATTCCAAGTGTATAGTATATTCCGGCCTTTTCAGCAGACGCGAATATGCGCGCCGCCCGAATGATGTCGTCTTTGGGAACACCTGTTATCTTTTCACCCAATTCCGGCGTGAATTCCTTTAAGCCCTTCCTGAAATCGTCAAACCCGTTGGTGCGCTCCTCTATAAATGCGAGGTCGTGCAGGTTCTCCTCCAGAATAACATGCATCATGGAATTTAAAAGCGCTACATCGGTTCCGGGATTAAGCCTGAGCCACAGATCGGCATATTGTACGAGCGCAATCTTTCTGGGGTCGGCTACTATGAGCTTTGCACCGTTCCGAACAGCCTTTTTCATGCGTATGGCTATGTCAGGGTGGGCCTCGGTGGTATTGGAACCGATCACAAAAAGCGTTTCCGCATCCTCTATCTCTTTTATGGAGTTGGACATGGCGCCCGAACCGAATACAGTGGACAGACCGACCACAGTGGCGCAGTGTCAGAGGCGCGCACAGTGGTCAATATTGTTTGTGCCGACAACCGACCGGAAAAATTTTTGAAAGGCGTAATTCTCCTCGTTTGTTACGCGGCCGGATGCAAGCCCGGCCAGGGCATCCGGACCGTGCTTGTCACTGATCTCGGTGAAACGGTCACTAATCAGACTGATCGCCTCGTCCCAACTCACGGGTTCAAGGGCGCCGCCCTTCTTTTTTCTGATGAGCGGAGTGGTCAATCGGTCCGGGCTGTTGACAAACTCATATCCGAATCTGCCTTTGACGCACAGCCACCCCTTGTTCCCGTTGTCGGCCCTGGAGGTGACTTTTACGATCCTGTCGCGGACGGAATGAAGTGTGATATTGCATCCGCACCCGCAGTAAGAACAGATCGTGTCCGTATATTTGACATCCATCCGGCGGCCTTCTCCGGCCCAGACCCTGCTAGTCAGGGCACCGGTAGGACAGACGGACATGCATTGCCCGCAGAACTCGCAGTCCAGATTCTTTTCATACGGTGTGGATATCCTGGTGGCAAGACCTCTGTACGCAAAATCAATGGCATTGACCCCCATTACCTCATCGCAGACCCGCACGCACTTACCGCAGAGTACACATTTGTTCATGTCACGTTGAATAAACGGGTTTGAATCGTGTTCTTCAAACTCTCTTCTTTCTCCATGAAACCGGTTTTCCCGCAGTCCATAAGAATAGGCAAGTTCCTGCAGTGTGCAGTCGCCGGCCTTTTCACACACCATGCAGTCGTTCGGATGGTCGGATAACAGAAGTTCCACGATCGTGCGTCTCAGGCGGTGCAAGCGGTCGTTGTGCGTTATGACCACCATTCCCGATGCAGCCGGAGTGGTGCAGGAGCTGACCGGCCTGGGCATGCCTTCAATCTCAACAATGCAGAGCCGGCAGCCCCCGTATGACTTGAGCCTGGGGTCATGGCACAGGGTCGGAATCATGATCCCCAGTTCCCGGGCCGCATCCAGAATCGTGGTCTCTTCCGCCACACTCACCTGCATATCATCTATGGTCAAATCAATCATAATACCACTCTATTCCTTAAGCACAGCTTTGAACTTGCATATGTCGTAGCACGCGCCGCACCGTATGCACGCGGACGTATCAATGTGGTGGGGCTTTTTCTTCTTACCGGATATGGCGCTGGACGGGCATACCCTGACGCACGCGCCGCATCCGTTGCACAGATCCTCCCGGATAAAAAATGTCAGAAGTTTTCGGCATACCTTGGCAGGACATCTTTTGTCATTAATATGGGCTTCGTATTCATGCCGGAAATACCGGATTGTGGTGATCACCGGATTGGGCGCCGACATGCCCAGCCCGCAGAGGCTCGTGTCCTTGATGTCAGCCGCGAGATCAAGAAGCAGGTCGATGTCGCCCTTTCTGCCCTGCCCTTCTGTAATCCGTGTAAGAATCTCAAGAAGCCTCTTTGTGCCGATCCTGCACGGAGTGCACTTGCCGCAGGATTCAGCCTGGGTGAATTCAAGAAAGAAACGGGCCATGTTAACCATGCAGTCGGACTCGTCAAGGACCACCATTCCGCCTGACCCCATCATGGAACCTACACGGGTCAGGTTTTCGTAATCGACCGGCAGGTCCATATGTTCCTGAGGTATGCAGCCTCCTGATGGACCGCCTGTCTGGACAGCCTTAAACAGTTTTCCCTCCGCAATGCCGCCGCCGATGTCAAATACAATCTCCTTTATGGTGATGCCCATGGGCACCTCAATCAAGCCGGTATTCCGGATCTTTCCCGTGAGCGCGATGACCTTGGTGCCTTTACTCTTTTCAGACCCGATGGATGAGAACCATTCAGGCCCGTTTCGCAGGATGTGAGGAAGATTTGCAAACGTTTCTACGTTATTTATAATCGTGGGTTTGCCCCAGAGCCCCTTATTTGCGGGAAAGGGCGGTCTTGCGCGAGGCATTCCG
Source organism: Thermodesulfobacteriota bacterium (assembly GCA_034660535.1). GTDB lineage: Bacteria > Desulfobacterota > Desulfobulbia > Desulfobulbales > DAOVYS01 > DAOVYS01. The sequence goes on from JAYEJK010000049.1 coordinate 3,866, forward strand.
CGTTCCCCTTCAATAGAGGCGATAAGAGCCGTCTCTTCGCCACAGACAAAGGCGCTGGCGCCGAGCTTGATCCGGATATCAAAATTAAAGGACGACCCATGTACGGATTTGCCGAGGAACCCATGGTCTCTTGACTGGTCAAGCGCTATCTTGAGCCGTTTAACGGCAAGGGGGTACTCGGCCCGGATATAGACGTAACCGGTTGTGGCGCCGATGGCATATGCCCCGATAATCATACCCTCGATTACCGAGTGCGGGTTGCCCTCGATAATCGATCGGTCCATAAAGGCGCCCGGATCGCCCTCGTCGGCATTACAGATTATGTACCTTTGATCAGCCGGTGTTCCTGCGCAGAATTCCCACTTAAGGCCGGTAGGAAACCCGGCTCCTCCTCGTCCCCGGAGACCGGATTCTTTTACGAGTTGAATCACCTCATCGGACGACATTGACCTAAGCGCTTTGCCGGCGGAAGTGTATCCGCCCACATCCAGATAGTCCTGAATGTTTTCAGGATCAATCCGGCCGCTGTCCGACAGAACGATCTTCTTCTGATGGGCCTGAAAATCATGATAGTCTTGACCGACCATGAATTCGGCGACCGGACTTCCTTCGATTATATGCTCCCGTACCAGGCGGGGAACCATTTCAGGTTTGACGTACTGGTACGTTGTCGTTTCATCACCCACAATTATGTCAACAAGCACGTCACGGGCGCATAAACCGCGACATCCCACGCCATTAACCGAACAGCGGTCTCTTATAGCGGCATGAACATCGGATTCGGCCAATTCATCCCTGAACGCCAGCAGTACATCCTCGCCGCCGCCGGCCACGGAGGCGGTGCCCATGCATACATGAATTGCAATCTTATCTTCCACCTTTATCTTCCCTGCATTTGTTTATCTGTCTGATAACTTTATTCGGTGTCATGTTGCCGTAAATCCTGTCGTTTATCAAAACAACCGGCGCAATACTGCAGGCGCCGACACACGCGACCTTTTCGAGGGTGAAGAGACCGTCCCTGGTTGTGTCACTGTTTCCGGTCAGGGAGAGTTCATCCCGGAGTCTGAACATGATCCTGTGTGCTCCCTTAACGTGGCATACGGTGCCGCAGCAGGCGGTCACAATATTCTCGCCCCTGGGCTTCATGTGAAACTGACCGTAAAACGTGATGACCCCATAAAATTTGCTGGCAGGGACACCGCTTTTCTCGGCAAACCAGTACACGGCATCCTCAGGAATATATCTAAACTCGGACTGAATGTCCTGGAGCGCGGAAATCACGCTTCCCCCGGTTTCCACATAACGATCATATATGACTTCGAGCTTTTCTATCGCAGACTCTTCCATGTCACTCTTTCCTCTTTCCAAGACATAAAAAAACACCAAATAAAAATCTTTATTCAGATTATCTTAGGGTCTGGAAAGAAATAACTTGGATTTTCCGTTTCCGAACTGTATCACACCTTTAG
>JAYEJK010000050.1:0-5291 GCA_034660535.1 Thermodesulfobacteriota bacterium
TATTTTCAGTACCCCCCTGAGGGGTATAAGTGCCTTAAAACATGTGGCACCACAGGCGTCACATATAACTTCGGAGTTTTTCTGCCACAAAAAACAAGAAAATTACCACTAAGGCACTAAAAAAATGTATTTCCCATCAATACACGGAGAATAACGGAATATGCGATCTATAAAAATCCCCCTGATGAGACAGATTGTTCCGGCTTATATTTTGGCGTTGGCGTTGGCGTTGGCGCTGGCCGCCATGATGCCTTCCGATTCATACGGTTTCTGGCCGTTTTCGAGTATGATTCGGGAAAAAGAGCCGAAGGTCCTGCCGGTTGTAGATGAGGCCGGAGAGTTTGAGCTGAAGATAAGAGAGATGTCTAAGGAACTGATCACTAATCTTGAAACCTCTGAATTCAAAGACAGTCTGCTGGATGATGGAATAGCAGTCTGTACTTTTGTTGATCTGAAAAATCTTTACAAAAGTTCCTCGTTCGGCAGATACCTGGCCGAACAACTGATGAGCGAATTTCAGCAGCAAGGTTACCCGGTTGTTGAAATCCGTAAAAGCGTCGCCATCACCATGCAGGAAAAGCAAGGCGAATATGGATTGTCAAGAAATCCTGAGGATGTAAAAGCTGACCTGGCGGCAAGAACCATGCTGACAGGCACATATACGCTTACCGGGGACAGCATCTTAATCAATGCCAGAATCATGGACAATAAGGATGCGATCTTGCTCTCAAGCGCAACAATTATATTCCATCGCAACCAGTTATGTAATATACTATTAGCTGACACATCTACACTTATTAAACCCACGAACCAGTTCATTTACATGAAGCGGCTGGAACTGTGAACATCTTTAACCGAATTGAAGATGGTTCAGACTGGAGGAAATAATAATGAAAAATCTTACAAAGATATTGGTCACAGGTTCAGTCTGTATGATGATGTCGGCCGGAGTTGGATGTTCATCCAAATATATGGCAATACACCGGCCGGGCATAACCCCCCCCAAAATGGTCATGAGTCAGGCGGCCAGGGCTCCTGTTCCAAATGTCGGCAACAGGGTAGTGCGATATTTACCTGATGCGTCCAGGTCCCTGGGAACGGAAATTCTTTTGTCGGAACTCTGTAAGGAGGTTGCCGGCAAGGTCTATTACGAATTAAAAGAGGGTGGAGAAAAGCACCTTTCCTCAAGAGTGGCGGTCGTATCCGCGGTTCCTTTGTCCGATCTCAAGCGGGAGACCGAGTTCGGGAGGATGCTTGCCGAGTACATCCTCACCGACCTGGCTGACCGTGGTCTGAAAGTGACGGAACTGCGCATGGGCAAGGAAATCAACATCCTCCCTCAGACTGGAGAGTTCATAATGTCAAGAAATATCGGGGAGATTGCCAATAATTCTCCCATGCTTGATTATGTTGTGCTCACAACCTTTTCAAACACCAGAAAGACATTGATTGTACAGGGACGCCTTGTGTCTCTGAAAAACGGTCTGATTGAGACCTCCTGGCGCTACAGTATGCCTCTGAACCGTGAGTTGCTGGGCCTTTTTCATGATGTGGAACAACCTTTCTCCATTGCGGTGAAAGGAGTGAGACAATAATTGTAAGCGCTTACAGGGCAAGGGGTTTGCGATCCGGCAGGCTTTTATTACCCTGTGAGCGGTTACCAATAATTCTTACGCGACTTTCTGAGTTGACCTATGCAATTAGTGCCTTAGTGGTAATTTTCTTGTTTTTTGTGGCAGAAAAACTCCGAAGTTATATGTGACGCCTGTGGTGCCACATGTTTTAAGGCACTTATACCCCTCAGGGGGGTACTGAAAATAGTCCAGGACCTTTAAAAATTTCCAGTTTATCTGGGTTAGAAATTACGAATTATGAATTGCCTGTAAAAGAGAATTCGGAGGAAAAATCATGAAAAATATATTGAAACGGTTCGGAGCATTCAGCTTAAGTTGTCTATTGATGTGTGCGACAGGAGTATCGCAGGCTCAGGCACAGGTCGAATCAGGCGCTGATGACGGGTATGGCATAATCCAGACTGAAATAAACGTTCACGACAGCTATGCCTCCCTGTCGGAAATGATGGTCATGGTAAGTGAGGAGGCCATCCGGCAGTTTAATGGTTTTTTTCATCAGTCCAGGGTCACGGTTGAACCCTTCAGCGCTGTGGATGAATTCGGGGCAAGGAGCGACACAATTCTTGGGACCACCTTGAGGGACCAGATGACCGCCGCTATAAATAATAGCAACATGATCCCTATTCCGCCCAAAACACACTTTTTTCAGCAGTATGTGAAAGGGGTTATTCAGGAAATAGACGGATTGTTGAGGATTCATATCAAAGGAATGAATGCACATGGATACAAACGTTCCTATGTGGTGAACGTTGAAATGTCTGAACCGATATACCGCGCATTGCATTCCTTTCGAAACGCTCATATGAACAAGTAGTAAAATTAAAGACTGATGCCGGACACTTGATTTCCGGATATGCCTTTTCCCGTAGGAATTAGATTATGGCGGAAGAAAAAAACATATCATCCGAAACAGATGACTGGTTGGATGAGATCGAAGATACTGACGTCCAAGACGAATCCGGAGAACTGGCCCAGTCTGATATTGATGCGTTGTTGGGCGGCGGTACGGACGATTCAGAAATGGCCGCCCCTGAGAAATCAGCAACTGCAGAATCCGGTGACGAACTGGCCCAGACAGATATTGATGACTTGTTGGGCGGCGGTACGGACGATTCAGAAATGGCCGCCCCTGAGAAATCAGTAACTGAGGAATTCGGTGACGAACTGGCCCAGTCCGATATTGATGCGTTGCTGGGCGGCGGTACGGACGATTCAGAAATGGCAGCCCCTGAAAAATCAGTAACTGAGGAATCCGGTGACGAACTGGCCCAGTCTGATATTGATGCGTTGCTGGGCGGCGGTACGGACGATTCAGAAAAAGCCGCCCCGGAGGAATCAGCAACCGCGGAATCCGGTGACGAACTGGTCCATACAGATATTGATGACTTGTTCAAAGAAGGAACTGCTGAAACAAAAACCGGATTAGCAGATGAAGACTCGGGAGCAACCTCCGGCGAGGAGGACGTGAGTGATCTATTTGCCGATATCGGTAAAGACGAAAAGGAAGATCCGTTTCAGGCTGAGAAGACAGGATTTGACGAAATTATGGATGACGCCGGCGGCGGGGATGACCAGTTTAAGGCAGGCGCAGGCGACGAACCCGATGATTTTGGATTTGATTTTGGAGGGGACGAGGAGGCGACCCAAGTCGGGGAGGAAAAGGCCGACTTGGCTGAACTGCCGGAATTTGAGACGGTTCCTGGACTGAAAGATGATAAGGAATCCGGGAAAAAGGGCTTTAAGATGCCTTTTACAGTTCCTGAATCCATTAACTCCGCAATCTCAAACAAAAAAATGATGTCTATGATAGGCGCCTTTCTTGTCCTTTTGATCGTGGTAAGCGCCTATTTTCTCAAGTTCCGTGGACCAGATCAAGATGCCATTATTCTCGCGGAACAGGAGGGGGTAACGGAAACCGGAGAAGCTCCCGAGCAGCCGGAGGCAGTGGGAGAAGTTGTTGTGCCGGTTGAAAATTCTATTCCGGTAGTCATTGATGGAGAATATGAGATGCCGCAATCAGGCGGTGAGGTGGCAATTTTGCTTCTTGGCAGAGATGATGACGACGATCAGTTGGAATTCGAGATTACAAGCAAGCCGGAATTCGGCAGGCTGTCAGGCGAGGCTCCGGAACTGGTCTTTCTGCCCGACAATGACTTCCCTGGTAAAGATAGCTTCGAGTTCAAGGCAAGTGACGCTAAAGATACAAGCACAACAGCCATGGTCGTGATTACTGGGCCGGATATGCGGATCAAGGTGGCGGAGAAACCCAAGGTCCTGGCGCCAAAAAAGCCCATGATTTCGGCTGTTGACGTCACTCTGAGGACCTTGAGCACAAAGGATCTTACTATTGACTGGAAAAGAGTCTGGAGCCAGGCTAATAAAACCCTGTTCAAATCAAACGTGGCAGTAGAAATTGTAAACGAAAGCCGTTATGGAAAGCTGTCAAAAATCAGCAAATCAAAGCACAGATATCGTCCGGATAAATATTTCAGCGGTATGGAAATTTTGAAATACCGATTCAGGCAGGAAGGTGCAAAGTCAAAGACAAAACAAATTAAACTGATCATAGCGCTGGGAGAACCAGCGCCTGAAATCAATCTCAAACCGCTTGCCGAGGCTTATGACGTGGGGTCCGAAGTTGTGCTTGATGTAACTCCGACCAGAGATGACGACCGTGATTCAGTGAGATTTGTTTGGCAGCAGGTTGGAGGTATTTCCCAGCCATTTACTGCAATTAACAATGAAGGATCAGCCATTGCTTTTATAGTGCCTTCATCATTTTACACTGTGGTTTATCCGGACCTGGTGATGCGGGTGACTGCTATTGATAAGACAGGGAAAGAGGATTCCAAAGATATCAGGGTGCCTGTTAATCAATCTATTAAGGCCGACAGACGGAGTACCGCGCTCTGGCGGGGTGTGCCCGGGCGGGACAGCCTTGCATGTGAACCGGACTGTCCGGGAGGGAAATGCCCGGGGAATCTTCTGCCCTGGCAATATATGGATTAGTGCCTTAGGGTCTGGAAAGAAATAACTTGGATTTTCCGTTTCCGAACTGTATCACACCTTTAGCCGGTTTGACATCCCCGAAATCCTCACCGTAGCCCTGCTACGCTTGCGGTTTCGTGAATATCAAACCGACTAAATCTGCAACACATTTCGGATCGGAATTACCCAAGTTATTTCTTTCCAGACCCTAAGCACCTTTTAAAAGCATACTGGAATGAAATTTTCTGAAACCAGTTAGAGATTACAAAGCTACAAGGCAAAAGGTTCCTTGCCGCCGCGCGGCAGCCCGAATTCAAGAAGGGGAAAAACAATGCGTTCAAGAAAATTAATCAGTTTTGACTGGGCCATGAAACGGCTGTTACGGAGTAAGGCCAATTTTGAGATCCTTGAAGGTTTCTTAAGCGAACTTATATCTGCTCGATCTTCTGGATGATGCGACTATTGCCGGGAAAACCGGGCTGTCTTCGGAAGAAGTGGAAAAGCTGAGAAAAAACAATAATAAACCATGATGCCGTTCTTTTTTTAAAAATTTCTGATTATAACGGATTTGGGGGAGGAAAGCCTTGCACCATTTTTTGTAACTGCCTGATGGGTGGCATGGACAAACTTGTTTGTCCGTGCAAAAAACGTCAATGCAAAGTGAGGAAA
>JAYEJK010000051.1:0-18758 GCA_034660535.1 Thermodesulfobacteriota bacterium
AAAAAATCGGGTACCCGTTCACACCCATTCGGCGCAAAAGGGTTGCACAATCTCCATCCTGTGAACGCTTACAGAATCGGCAAGCCTGGATATCCAGCCTAGTCAACCAGTATGATCGTCATGCCTTTGATTGAATGGAGGACTTTCTGGGATACGCTTCCCAGCACGAATTCCTTTATGCCCGACAGTCCCCTTCTTCCCAGTACAATCGTATCATAACCGGATTCAGACTCACTGATAATGTCTCGCGCAGTCCCCTTCTTTTTGGCCTGGACTTTTTTCGTGATTTTGTCTTTTCCAAATCCAGCATCAACAAGTAGTTCCTTTGCCTTATTCGCGGCCTCTTTCAGTTGTTCTCGTTTTTCATGTTCCAGCGCACAAAAGTAGTCCTTTCCTGAAACAAAGGCGGGGGACAAGCTGGGATCGTGCAAGCCGCATATGGCAGATATGTCCGCCATGATGCTAAACAAAGTGACTTCACTGTCTTTGTTCAATGAGTTAGCAATGAATTCAACGGCCCGCATGGCGTTTTCGGAATTGTCGATTGCTGCCAGTATTTTTTTACCCATGGTTCATCTCCTTAGTCTTTCAGTCTCACATTCTGAAAGTATATCTTTCCTGATGTGAAATAACTGAATGGCGTATTATCTTTGTGCATTAATCTGCTGAAAAGGGCCTATGCCAACCATGCGGCCATTTCCTGTTACAATGTGGAAGTTATTTCCTTCCCATCCCTTATGTGTACGAATCCTTGATATTTATGTTCGACATACGACGGATGTCAAGAACAATTTTTAATGGCGTTGTAAAAAATTTCATTTATTTATTTATACAGACCTTGTTAATCGTCTTAATTTAATCCAAAATGTGACAAATAAGTCACGTTTTTAAAGTTACGACTGTGGAAAGATACTTGATGCCGGAGGCTGCCAACGTAAGGCGGGACACATCTGTAACCAGGCAAGTCGTAAGCGCGTGTGATTTTTCTCACTTTCTCACTTTCTCACTTTCTCACTTTCTCACTTTCTCACATTCCCACCTGCTCACTTCCCGAAACCGCACACCGGAAATGTGCATTTTTTGCAATTGCGGCATAGACCGCCGTGGCCCAGTTCGGCAAGGTCTTTTCTTTGGATCTTTTCTCCTGCCAGAACCCGGGGGAGTATGAGGTCAAAGACCGTAATTTTATAAAACATGCCGCAGGCCGGAAGCCCCAGGACAGGCACTTTTCCGATGTATCCCACGAGAAACATGGCACCGGGCAGGACCGGGGCGCCGTAAACGATATCAACCGCACCTGCCGCCTTTATCGCGAACCGGGTGACATCGTCCGGATCCACCGACATACCGCCGCTGGTCACAATAAGGTCTGCCCCTGCATCAAGGCAGTTTTTTATTTCTTTCGCAATTATATCGACATCATCCGGTGCAATCCTCACCTGAATCACATCGGATCCGATTGTTGAAAGTTTTTTTCTTAGAACCGGCTCAAATTTGTCCTTGATGCGGCCCTGGAAGACCTCGTTTCCGGTGATCACCAGTCCGGCCCCGGCCTTCCTCAAGGGCAAGACTCGGATCACGCCCCCGCTTTGACCGGCGATATCCGTAGCCCTATCCACCACATCCCGTTTGCCGACAAGGGGAATCAACCGGGTGGCAGCCACCACATCGCCACTGCCGGCCATCATGTTCGTATGCAGAGTTGAACAGATCACATCACCCTGGAAATTGATCTGATACAGAGCGTGGGTATCAATTTTTAACAATCCGTCGATCTTTGCCGTAATGTTCAGTTTGCCTTCGGAAGGCTCCCCTGACACAGCGGTACCGGATCCGGCCAGCGCAGCGGCTAACTGCCGGGCTGCCTCATTTTCGTGGATATTATCAGGTCCCAGGTCGAGGACATAGATGTGTTCCTTGCCCAGCCGTTTCAGATGCGGGATGTCCTCCGTCCTGATAATATGTCCCTTTTTAAATGCAGGCCCTTTAAAGGAATCCTGACTCTCGCCTTTGTCCGGGGAGTTGTCATCCTCCTGCTCACACGGAATCCTGATCTCTGTCACATCATGAGGAAGGACCATGCCGACGGCTTCTTCTACTGGAATCGTTTTCCGCATGTTTTTTTTATTTGAATCACGCAGCCAGCGCGGATTGGGTCATTGCCATTAATTGGGCGTTGTCAAACCCCTTCATGGTGATGGCATCTGAACGGCATGATGCAGCGCAGAGTCCGCATCCCTTGCACAGGGTGGCCTGGATTTCGGCCTTGCCTGAATTCCGGTTCAGCCCGGGCGCTGAAAATGGGCATATTGATACGCAGACACCGCAACCGCTGCACTTGTTCGGGTTTACCTGTGCGACCGTGCCTGCAACCGAAATTTTCATCGCGGCAAGAAGCGTGACGGCCCTTGCCGCGGCAGCCTGTGCCTGGGTTATTGATTCGTCAATCGATTTAGGCGAATGTGCAAGCCCGCACATGAAGACACCGTCGGTTGCAAAGTCATTCGGCCGGAGTTTCGCATGAGCTTCTGCAAAAAAGCCGTCTTCATTCTGTGAGAGCTTATAAAACTGTGACAGCGAATTTTTTTTGTCCTGCACAATGGCGGATGCCAGAACCAGAATATCGGATTTTATCTCCATCCGCCGCCTGAGCACACGATCCGTAAACCTGACCTTAAGCTTTTCCTGTTCCGCGGTCACTGTCAGACCTTTTTCAAAATTATATCGTATGAAATGGATGCCGGCCGCGCGCGCCTCTCTGTATAGGTCCTCTCTAAGGCCATAGGACCGCATATCCCGATAAAGAACAAAGAGGTTTATCCCGGGATTGATATTTTTAAGCGTGAGTGCGCTTTTAATGGATTGGGTGCAGCAGACCTTTGAGCAATAGGGACGCTCCGGGATGCGGGAACCAACGCATTGAACAAATACAACTATTTTGGCCTCACTTAGTGAGGAATCATTGTCAATGATGCGGCGCTGGAGTTCCAGTCCGGTCACAACCCGGTCATCCCGGCCGTAGAGATACTGGTCGGGTTTTAGTTCCGAGGCCCCGGAGGCAATGATGGTAACCCCGTGTTCAAGGACTCTTGAATCACCGTTATAACCGACCGTGGTCTTAAAATTTCCCACAACACCCTCAACACCCGTAATTTCGGTGTTTAAGAGAATTTTGATGTTTTCATTTGACTGCACATCTTTTATGAGTGCGGAAAGGCGCGTCTGCACGTCTTCGCCGCGCCAGGTCTGGTGAATGTGTTTTGCCTGCCCTCCGAGGGCATCGGATTTTTCTATGAGATAAGTGAAGTAACCCTGTTCGGCCAGATTTTTTGCAGCCGAAATACCTGCCAGGCCGCCGCCGATCACGAGCGCCTGCTGGTTGATCTCTAAGCACGGTTCGGAGAGGGGTTCAAAGATGAAGGCCTTGGAAACGGCCATTTTGACCAGGTTTTTTGCCTTTTCAGTGGCTGTTTCAGGTTGTTCTCTGTGGACCCAGGAGCATTGGTTCCGAATGTTTGCCATTTCAAAGAGGTATTTGTTGATTCCTGCGTTGGTCAGGGTTTCCTGGAAAAGCGGCTCATGGGTCTTCGGCGTGCAGGCTGCGACAACTATCCTGGTCAGGCCCTGTTCTTTTATCACCCGAGTTATCTTGTCCTGAGTGTCCTGGGAGCAACTGAACATGTTGTCTTCTGCATAAACAACCCCGGGCAGGCTCTTTGAAAATTCAACCACATCCGGAACGTCCACAACGCCTGCGATATTTGTACCGCAACGGCATATAAAAACACCGATTCGTGTGGAACGGCCGCGGATGTCGATTTCATCAGGAATATGTTTTGTCTTGGTAAGGCTCCAGCGGGCCTGGGATAATTTACTTCCGGCAATGGCGGCGGCAGCGCTTGAATCAATAACAGAGGATGGAATGTCTTTCGGGGCCTGGAAGGCGCCGCAGACATAGATTCCGGGTCTTGAACTTATTATGGGCTCAAAGCTGCCCGTGCTCGCGAAACGGTAATGATCAAGTGCGATATCAAGTCTCTGCGCAAGTTCCGTTCCCTCTTTGGTTGCGCCAAGGCCCACTGACAGCACGATAATGTCAAACTCTTCTTCCACCTTGCTCCCCGACTGGTCTACGTATTTGACTACGTGCATGCCGTTTTCGTTCCGGGGTGACACGTTGGTGATTCTTGATTTTACAAAACGGACTCCATACTCATTTTTGGCCCGGTTGTAATATCTCTCAAAATCTTTACCGTTTGTGCGGATATCAATGTAGAATATTGCAGTGTCGAGATTATTTTTAGAATGTTCCTTTGCAAGCATGGCCTCTTTGACCGCATAGGTGCAGCAGACTGCGGAACAATATCCCTTGGAGCCCAGGTGAGAGTCTCTTGAACCGATGCACTGGAGCCATGCGATTTTTTTCGGCTCTTTCTCATCCGAGGGTCTTACCAGGTGGCCGCCATAGGGGCCTGATGAGGCTAGAATCCTCTCGAATTCAAGGCTGGTCACCACATTGGGGGATTTCGCGTAACCAAATGTATCGTAGGTCCCGGGATCATAAGTCTTGCTCCCTGCTGTGACTACTATTGCGCCGATATTAAGGGTCAATTCCCGTTCTATGTCGTCAAAGTTGATTGCGCCGGCGGGGCAGAATTTTTCGCAAGCCTTGCATCTTCCTTTTAGAAAAAAGATGCATTTTGTTGAATCAATTGCATATTTTAATGGGACGGCCTGGGCGTATTGCAAGTAAATGGCCTTCCGTTTGCTTAACCCCATGTCGTATTCATTCGGCATTTTTCCGGGGCATTTCTCCGCGCACAGGCCGCACGCTATGCACTTATCAGTATCCACGTACCGCGGGTACTGTGTCACTTGCGCCTGAAAATTGCCCTCCTCTCCTGAAATGCTTTTAACCTCGGACAGGGTAAGCAGTTCGATATTGATGTGCCGGCCGACCTCGACCAGTTTGGGTGAGATAACTCACATGGCACAGTCATTGGTGGGGAATGTCTTGTCCAACTGCGACATCATCCCGCCTATAGAACTCGATCTCTCTACAAGATAGACATAATACCCGGAATCGGCCAGATCCAGAGCAGCCTGCATTCCTGTTATTCCGCCGCCAATCACGAGAACAGCGCCTGTTTTGTCATTTGACATATTCTACTCCCGATTCTGTGGAAACTTGAAGTGCGCGAAGTTCATTGCTATCGATTCCCAGTATCTCTCTTTCAATTCCCATACTGAGACCCAGAAGCTGAGGGTATAGGATGGGGGAATTTCCATTTTCCCCGGCCGCATTAAACTGCATATAACAGAACGGACAGGCCGTGCACAGGTATTCGGCGCCCGCCTGCCTGACGTCTGACAGCTTTTTCCTGGCCAGGGACATTGAAAGATTATCATTGACGCCGGTCAGAGGAGCGCCGCAGCATTCCAGCCTGGTGGGCCAGTCCACGCTTTGGGCGCCTGTCAGTTCCACAAGTTCGTCAAACAGGGACGGGGCCACCGGATCATCAAACTGGGTGACCTTACTGGGACGAAGGGCATGACACCCGTAATGCACGCCTATTTTAAGATCGCCAAAAGGCCGTGATATTTTGTTTCGAATCATTTCAGCGCCCACATCAACATAGAGCACGGAAAGTAAGTGCTTTACATGGATGCTGCCTTGGAATTCCAGATCGTTTTGTGCCAGTAACCGGTCAATTTTTTCACGCTGCCGCCCTCCTTCCTTCATTATATATTCCGCTTTTTTCAGGCTGCCGTAACAGCAGTTACACATAACGAGCATGTCAAGCCCTTTTTTTTCAGCCAGCGCCAGATTTCTTGCTGAAGAGAGGAGAAAGGCCGTTTGATCAAAATTCCGCATAGGATACCCGCAGCAATTAAACATCGGGATATCCACAAGGCCGACTCCCAGCCTTTCGAGAACCGCCAGAGTTGAATCAGCATACTGTCTGACCCGGGCAGGGATGCTACAGCCCAGGAACAATGCATATTTTTTCATTTGAATCTCTGAACCTCATAAAGATTTCCGCCTGTGATCGCTTACTTCAACCGCCAGATGCTTCAACCTGTATATGAGGTCGGTTACGCTGACATTTTGCGGGCAGTGCTCTTGACACTGATAACAGGTCAGGCAATCCCATACCATTCTGGCGCCGGACGCCATCTCATTCATTCCAAGCCCCAGGCAACACATAATCTGATGAGGCAGCAGTCCGAGTTCTTCCTCGGGATTATCGTAGTTGCCGACAACCGGACACACGGTGGAGCAGTTCCTACATTCGAAGCAATGAGCAAAAGTAGAGTCTCCCGGACACAGGCAGAGATCCAGTGTGTCCGTATCGCCTAAATCCATCGGTCTGCCGACGTTCATAAGAGAATCGAAATTTCCGGCCAGGGCCTGTCGGGCTGCTTTGATCGGCGCAGAATAATCATCTGCGGCAAAATCCGCCCTGTTCAGTCCCCTGACAAAGGAAAACGGTGAAAGAAGCAGCGGCTCGGGAACTTCTCCCTGAACCAGATTTTCCCTCACATCAGGCCAAAGTTCCTTTAGATTGATTCCCGAGGGACAGACAACGGTGCATCTGTCGCAGTTCGTACACATATAAACCCCTTGTCTGACAGCCTTTATTTCTGCTTGGCCGATCTCTTTCCCGGTTGTCAGGGTTTTCAGAATAGCCATTTTTTCAGAAGGAAGCACGTATTCATTGGCCAGGGCCTCGGAAATCATTATTGCTGAGCAGTGCATACTGCAAGCGCCGCAGTGCGTGCAAGCATCCAGTTCAATGACCTGCCTGGTCGCGATATTTGCCGCGCATGAGGTTTCCCTGTCCATGACAGCCCCGGCCATAAGGCTCAAGGGGGTGGCGATTACATGAAACATCTTGCTGAACGGCAGATAGGCAAGACCGATAAAGCAGGCCATAATATGGATGTAATACAGGATAGTCACAGCGTTAATTCGGTCCAGAAGCAGTGCAACGGGACTGATGATCTTTGCTGTAGCCATTCCGGTAAAGGCCCACCCGGTCGAAGAATGACAGTCAGCGCAGTAATTTTCATGGCTTTCTCGACCAAGCGCCAGCGCCGCAGCGTCAGACGGAAGATCCGTGTCTGGGGAAACAACGCCGAATTCCTTGACCCACAGGCTTTCCAGGGCCGCCTTTTCGGTTTTATTATCAATCCAGGAATACTCTTCCACCATATTTTGAAATTCGGAATACGATGAGATTTTGACACCTTCAAGCCATATTCCTGAAAGCATGATAACAGCAAGAACCGTGATGGCGTACTTATCTTGGCCGCTGTTTTTGACCCGGGAAATTTTCAGGAAGAAGCGCCTGTAAACGGCAATTGCAATACCGACGCAGACCATAAGCGCGAAAAGATCACGCAGGAACATGAACGGATTTTTAGTAGACTGGTACTCGGCAAAGAAGGGCTCAATTATCAACGAATCAAGGGCATGCATAAGCAGAAGCATCATGAAACCGCCGGATATCAGGCTGTGCGTCAGCCAGCGAAGAAAATCGAGCTTCAAGATCCTGCGCTGGAGCAGTACGTCAAGAAAGAAGACTCTGATAACGATTGCGACTTTAGAACTGAATAGCGTTGAAAATATGCCTTTTATAGCGGCCGATATCCTGGCCGAAGCTGTGACGTCCTTCGCAGTAACGGTCACATTGTATAAAAACCAGGTACTGACTTTATAAATCAGGCCAATGGAAAAGATGATCAAAGAAGCATACAACAGTATGTTGAATACCATCAGAGAGCCTCGTTTTTGGGGGTTGGTTTTAATTTTGGCCACAAGTCTTTCATTGGGCAAAGGTGGGCACAGCCCACCCTACAAAAAATACATATTTCCACCATGTTATTCTTAGTTCTCTTGTAGGGTGGGCTATGCCCACCGTTATAATGGCCGAAGTTAAAACCAACCCCCGTTTTTGAAATTATTCGAGCTGTGCAATAAGGAATTACGAATTATGAATCTTGATGCACTCGTAAAAAGAACTTTTCGGAGTTTAAATATATAGATATAACCTGTCAAGTGTTAGCTTTGAAAACTCAGAGGATCGGAGCTTGTCCCTCATCGTCAAACTTTATTGCTTGACAGTTTGGAAACATAAATTATATTCAATCCCACTTTCGGTTGATGGTTCATTCTGCCATGATCGGCGTTTTTTTCGGTTTACCCTGAAGCCGGAAAAAGCAATTTCCTATCATCTAACCATCAATATTGGATTTGGCTCAATTCCATAATATCAGTTTTTAAACTGACAACAGGTATCAGGACAACCGAGAAAGGAGCAAGAGAGGATGGAATCAACTAGCGTATTTGTATTGGGTGTCGGATGTTTTATTGGTCTAATATTAATAATAATGTATTTAATTCGGAATAATTGGGAAGTACCAAGTTGTGCAAAAACCTCAACCGGGCAAGAAGGCAGGAAATCACCTGCAAGATGGCTTGTATTGGCAATTGGTATCTATGTTATCTGTTTTGTGATAGCTTCACTGAAATATAGCGGTAAGGTTGAATTAATAGATACCAAAGTGAATGCCATAAATGACCGGACCGCAGAAGGTTCGAGTGTTATTTGGGATGAATTGATTGAATTTGAATTTCTTAAATGTCCCAAAAAGCCGTCTTTTGTAAATCCAATATCAGTTTTACAGGCTTTGTTTTCTAAAGGTAGCGTTCATTCCAGTGTAATAGATTTTGCCAGATTAACTATTATGGATCATAAGCATAAACTCATGAAAGCCGAACTCATGAAAGCTCCTCTTGAGAACATTGATCTCAGTGGAGCGAATCTTCAAAACGCCAACCTTGTGGAAGCGAATCTTGTGAACGCCGCGCTCTGGGGCGCCGATCTTTCAGAGGCTAAACTCGAAGGAGCGAATCTTTCCGGGGCCGGAATCGGGGGAGCTAATTTGTCGGGCGCCTCCCTCGTGAATGCGGATCTGTCGGGTTCCGATCTAAGCGGGGCAAATTTTACAGAAGTTGATATCAAAGGAGCAAATCTTACCAAGGCCAACCTCCGGAGAGCGAATTTTGCAGGAGTTCTCCTCGATAATGCGGTTTTAAAGGGGGCCTTTCTTGATGGTGCGATTTTCACGAAAGCCAACCTCAAGGGAGTGGATCTTGCGGGAGCCGATCTCTCGGGTACCGACCTCAGGGATGCGGATCTTTCCGGGGCTGACCTCGCAGGTGCGATTTTTACGGAAGCCAAACTCGCGGGAGCCGATCTGTCAGGCGCCAAACTCCTGAAAGCGGATTTTTCCGGAGCCGACCTCTGGGGAGCTGATCTTTCCGGAGCGGACCTTAATGGAGCGAATTTCACAAAGGCTAATCTCTGGAAAACGAATTTTACAGGCGCTCTTCTCGGCCAAGCGATTTTTCCAGGAGCCAACCTTGATGGTGCAATTTTTATGAAGTCCCACCTCGCGGGAGCGGATTTTGCCGGCGCCAATCTCGCGGGAGCGGATTTTGCGGAAACCATACTCCAGGGGGCGTCTCTTGCTGGAGCCGACTTCAGGGAAGTGGCTTTTGCAGGAGCTGATCTCGCGGGAACCGATCTCACAGGCGCCAATTTCGCAGAAACCGATCTCAATAAAGCGGATCTTACCGGCGCTAAACTAGCGGGAGCGGATCTTTCCGGCGCCAAACTCGTAGGAACCGATCTCAATAAAGCGGATTTTACTGGCGCCAACCTTGCGGGAGCGGATCTTTCCGGCGCCAAACTCGCAGGAACCGATCTCAATAAAGCGGATCTTTCCGGCGCCAAACTCGCAGGAACCGATCTCAAGGGAGCGGAATTAACAGGCGCCAAACTCGTGGGAACCGACCTCAAGGAGGCGATTCTTATGGGAGCTAAACTTAAGAAAGCGGATCTTTCCGGCGCCAAACTCGTGGGCGCTAACCTCGCGGGAGCGAATCTTGTCGGCGCTAACCTCGCGGGAACCGATCTCAAGGGAGCGAATTTTACAGGCGCCGACCTTTCGGAAGTAGATTTTACAGGCGCCAACCTCGCGGAAACCGATTTCACGGAAGCTAAACTCGTGGGAACCGACCTCAGGGGAGCGGTTCTTGCGGGGGTCCACTTCGCGGGAGCGAATCTTATAAAAGCCAATCTCAGGAAAGCAGATCTCACCGGCTCCAACTTTGAGAAAGCGAATCTTACCGGAACCAATCTCAGGAAGGTAGCTTTAGCGGGGGCCAACCTTACGGGAGCGAATCTTACAAAAGCCGATCTCAGGTCAGCGGATCTCACCGGCGCTATCATCATTGGTGCGGATCTTACGGACGCTGACCTCACGGTAGCGGATCTTGCGGGCGTCGATTTTGCGGGAACGAATCTTACGGGCGCCAACCTCACGGTAGCGTTTCTAGCAGGAGCCAACTTGGCGGGAACGAATTTTACGCTGGCCAATCTCACAGTGGCGAATCTGGCAGGCGCTAACCTCAAGGATGCGAATTTTGCGAAAGCCAATCTTATAGAAACGAATTTTGGAGCAATGAATTTGGCCCTAAGACAACTCTGTACGGCAAAATCACTTTCTCAAGCAGAATTGGACACAGAACTTGAAAAACTGATTTGCGAAACATGTCGAAACCTGTTGGAAAAATCCGGGGGCACAATCCAAGGCATACTTGAGGTCGTGGAAACGGAGAGCCGTTAAATTAAAATCACTTGCCATGTAAAAGATCACAGGCGCCGTATCTGGGGAGCCTGTGATCTTTTACGTTTTTTCTATCATCACTTCCATCCATGGCAGAGAGTCTCCTGGCTCTGCCTTTTTTCTATTTCCCTCACGCCTTTTTTTCCCATTATTTGACAGATGTGGCTTGTTGAGCACCTTTAAAAAAACGCTGCTTACGTGGAAGTAAAAGCCCTGCCCCCGCCCTGCCTGGATCGCAAACACCTTGCTCTATAAGCGTTCACAGGCGCCATTTGCCACGACGAGTAGGAAGCTTTGTGTATTTCTGCAGGCGGGTGTAGAATTCCCGGCCATTAATCTGCTGAGCCCCCAGGCCCATCAGGTGGCTGGTGGTTATCTGGCAGTCAATCATGTCAAATTTCCACTCTGTCAGAATCCGGGCCAAAGTCGCCAAGGCTACCTTGGAGCTGTTTGATACGCGACTGAACATGGATTCGCCGAAAAAGACAGTACCGAGAGAGACTCCGTAAAGACCTCCTGCAAGTTTTCCCTCCTGCCAGCATTCAACCGAATGTGCATAACCAAGTTCATGCAGCCTGACGTAAGCGTTCTTCATTTCATTGGTAATCCAGGTCCCTTCATCCCGCTCCACCCGAATGTCGGCGCATTCCGTTATAACGTCGGAGAATGCCAGGTCCATTGTGACTTTAAAAGTACCTTTCCTGATTTCTCCGGCAAGTTTTTTTGAAATTCGAAATTTTTTAGGTTCCAAAACAAGGCGAGGTGACGGCGCCCACCAGAGGATCGGCTCGCCTGGAGAATACCACGGGAAAATGCCCTGTTCGTATGCAAGAAGGAGTCTGGCCTCAGAGAGATCACCACCTACCGCCAGCAGTCCATCTGAACGGGCCAGTTCAGGCGGCGGGAAGATTATCGATTCCGTCAGTTGAAAAACAGGCATAATAATTGACAAACTCTATTGTTTAGGATATCAAATTTATGATAGTATGATATAAGCAAGGTAACGGCTTTAATGGCAGAATGTTTTCAACTTCTTTTTCCCCTGGTGAACGTTTAGGGTCTGGAAAGAAATAACTTGGATTTTCCGTTTCCGAACTGTATCACACCTTTAGCCGGTTTGACATCCCCGAAATCCTCACCGTAGCCCTGCTACGCTTGCGGTTTCGTGAATATCAAACCGACTAAATCTGCAACACATTTCGGATCGGAATTACCCAAGTTATTTCTTTCCAGACCCTTACTCAGGCACTCAACATACCATATGTATGCCTTAGCGCCTTAAAAATTATTGTAAATGCTTACAGGACGGAGATTGTGCAACCCTTTTGCTCCGAATGGGTGTGAACGGGTAAGACTTTTACGAGATCATTATCCATTGTTTTTTTCAAACCGTTCGTATGTAACTACTCAAAAAGTGAAGGTATTTTCATAAAACCAACACTTCCTGGATTCCCGCTAAAAGCATGCGGGAATGACGATTGCCGGCTTTGTGGCCGTCATTCCGGCATGCAGTCAGCCGGAATCCAGTATAACTTACCACCACTTATTGAGAAGTTACGTTCGTATTTGAAAAAAATGAACAACGGGTGCGAGGCAGACTAATGAATTACGGTTTTGTAAATCAGGATCAACTTGAAAATATCGACAAGGCATTGAAAAAAGACCTGATCGATATAGGTGTTGAATGCGTCATGTTAATCGATATGGCCGGCAACACGATAGCCAAGTGTGACAACGGCAAATGTACGGTTGACACCTATGCATTCGCAGCGCTGGCGGCAGGCAATTATGCAACCGTGGATGCGATGGCCAAGCTAGTTGGAGAGACCGAGTTCTCACTCCTTTTTCATAAAGGGGAAAAGGCGAGTATTCATTTCAGCAAAGTGAACAACGATCTTCTGTTGATAACCATGTTCAACAGGGAATTGTCGTTAGGATTCCTGAGGCTGAAAGTGGTTGAACTTATTGAAAAAATACGAAATATCTGTGGGCAATCCAAGAATGATAATACGTGATACGCCTCTTTACAGCAAGCCTTTAGTCCGGAGGGGTTGATTTGGCATTCATCAATATAAAAAACAAAGAGGTCCAGGTCAAAATCGTTTATTACGGCACCGGAAGGGGAGGAAAGACGACCAACCTCGAATATATAAATACTAAGTATCGCCATAGGATCAAGACGGAAATGGTCAGCCTGAAAACCCATGGGGACAGGACGCTTTTTTTTGACTTTCTCCCTTTTGATATCGGACAGATCAAGGGGTATGAAGTTAAAATTCAGTTGTACACAGTGCCGGGACAGGTCAAATATAATGCGACCAGAAAGCTGGTGTTAAAGGGAGTTGACGGGATCGTGTTTGTTGCGGATGCCATGAAAGAGCAGCGAGAAAGTAATATACATTCCTTAAATCAGCTCCACGAGAACCTGAAGTCGTACAATCTGGATCTTTTCAAGATACCGTTCGTTATGCAGTACAACAAAATGGACCTGAAAAATTCTGATATCCCTGTTCTTCCCGTAGAAATACTGCAAAAGGACTTAAACAGCCGCTTAAGGGCTCCTGCGTTTGAGGCAAGCGCTTTGAACGGCGGCAATGTGGCTGTAACACTTAAAAAGATCATTTCCTTAACAATGGCTTCCATTCAGAAAGAATTGCTGTAGGGAGGTAAACGTTTGGATTCCAGAGACGATAACATTAGCTATGTTGACGTGACCGAACTTTTCGTCACCGGGGACACGCCTGCCGGTGGTTCGGAAGTAACAAGCACGATTGGAAAAATTGATTCACCGATCAAGGATCTTAAGGCTGTCGTCCTTTCGCTTGACTGGGAGATAACAGACAAGACAATGCAGAATTTTGCAGAGGAGATAGACAGGCTGGAAGAGATGTGGGCCGCCGATAAAATCCTTATAGCGTTTTTGCAGATCCTCCGGGCATTGGGCCAGTATATTGCAAAGAAAAAGGCAAGGGCTCATCCTGATTCCGTGAAGCTTCTTTATTCAGTATATAACAATCTGGAAAAGGTCATTCTCACTGAGGACATGCCAAGGCCGCAGAAAAAAGAAATCGTGGCCCATGAACTCAGGAAGTACATGAAACTTAAAAAGCAGTTTGATATTACAGCCTCTTCCGCCGTCAAGCCCGAAAAGGTTGAGAAAAGCGAAATCGTTATCAGGGATCAAGAGGTTGCTGCGCCTGAGGTGGAGATGGAGCCTGCTGTACAGCCTCTGCCTGACCAGGTTCTTGAACCTGGGACAGCAGTGGATGAGGAACCGGTTGTAGAGGCGGTTCCCGCGGTAGAGGGAGATGAGATGCCCGCTGCTCTTGCCGTTGAAGAGATGGAAGAGCAGATGCAAACGGAAGTAGTTGGGCTTGATATATCTCCTGCCGGCGAGGCTTCCGGCCCCATGGAGGAGATGTACGAGACGCAACCCTTTTCACCTGCTGATGAGTTGCTGGCCAAGATGCATCTCGGCCTGCTTGACAAAAAAGGTGGTGAGGCTGAGCCTTCTTCACAGGCAAAAGAAATTATTCCGGAACTTTCCAAAGAAGAGTCTTTTCCTGAAATTGAAAACCGGCTGGACGAGTTCTTTGATAAAGAGCCGGCTGAGGCGGAATATACTGAGGCAGGAGATGAAGCGGCGTCCCTGGAAATGGAGGCGCCTGCCGTAGAACGTGTTGAAGAGGAAGTGGCGCCCCTGGAAGAGGATATTCCGGCAGAGGAGAGCGTTGAAGAGGGTGTAGTTCCTCTTGCAGTGGTTTTTGAAGAAGCGGTGGAAGCGGCTGATGTGACCCATGATGTCGACAGTCGCCTTGACGATTTGTTTGGTGAAGGTGACGAACTACCTGTTCCTCCGGAGGATGAAACTTTAGAGCCGGAAATAGAGGAAGAACCGGTATTGCATGAAGAGCCGGTTGAGGAAGTAGGGCAGGAAGCAGCGGCTCCGCCGCCTCTTGAGGTTCCGGCAGTAGAACTCCAGGTCGAGGATCTCCTGGTTGACGAGGTTAAAGTCCCTGCATCCGAGGCCGGCAAAGAAGTTACACCGGAAGATGAAGCCGCATTGAAACTGGAACTGATGGAAGAGGAGGAACCTCCGGCCGTTGCGGTTGCGGAAGAGGAGGTTAGTGAAGAAGAGGCTGTAATACCGTTTGAGTTTGAGGATGAATACCTGGACGAAGAGAGGGAGGGAAAAGGAGAAGAAGATGTGGTGGTTGATTCGGCTGAGGAATTTACTGTTCCGACTGCCGCCCTCATGGAGTCTCTTGACAAGCTTGTATCATCATCCATTAATGTTGATGCTGATCAGCAGTCCATAGAAGATTTCAGTCAGGTGATCCGAAATGCAAAGGAGGCATGGCAGGATGAACCCGAACTCACGATGTTTCTCAATATTATGGATTCACTGGGAAAAAATGTTACCCTTCCCGTAGAGAGCGCGGCTTTAAATTCTGTAACCATGCTGCGTTCGGTATTCAGCAGTATGGAAGTAGCGCTTTCATCTCACGATAAGACAAGGGCTGATACTCGTGAAATTCTTTTCAGGGAGATGAACAAGTATATCCAGCATCAGGAACAGCTTATTCTTTCCGCCATCTCCACTCCTGGAGCCGGTGTGGACCAGGTATTGGAAAAGGAGTCGGTCGTCCCTCCGCCGGTGCCTGAATATGAACCGGATGAACAAACACAGGCCTCTGAGACGAAGGAATCGTCGCATGAGGAAGAAATTGAGGAAGAAAACGGCGCGATTCTTCTTCCAAAATCTGAGAAAGCACGGCCCGGTTTTCTAGAGAGACTGAAAAAATTGTTTAAATGATCACAACGTATTTTGTGAGTTCATCTAAACCCTGAACATTTTTCCGGCAAAGCCGGCTTATGCCTTAAGTTGTTGGATCCGGGATGAAATAACCATGATTTTATTTTGTGAGGATTGTGGTGAAAAAAATTTCATCGATCTTAATACAATTACAACTGATATTGTCGAGTTCAGGTGTCGGGAATGTAGTTACCTTAACCGGGTCAAAATGCCGGAGGCGGGGCTTGATACAGAGCAGACGGCAGCCCCAGGGAACGAAGAACCCGGCGCTGTCCACGAAAGGATAGAACAGATACTGCAGAAACTGGGTGTTGTCCCGGGAAAGATAAAGCGGATACTGGAAGAACTGGGCGCTCTCCCCGGAGTAACAGGTTCATTTATTTTTCATACCAAAAACGGCGTGACGGCCAAAAGAATTTCTGATGCCGTTGATGAGGAAAATCTGGCATCGATCGGCAGTATACTTGAAGAAAATTACCGCCTTGGGCAGAGGAATTTCAGAGATATTACAGGGGTATCCCTGATCTTGAAAAAGTCTGCTCTGGTTTTAAGAAAAGTGACCGGGGATGTATTTCTAGTGCTTGTCGGCACATCGGCTAATGCAGCGGGCCGGTTAGAAGAATTACTGGATTCGGCAGTGGATGAGTTGAGATCATGTTTTCCTGAATGATTCAGGCATTAGTGCCTTAGTGGTAATTTTCTTGTTTTTTGTGGCAGAAAAACTCTGAAGTTATATGTGACGCCCGCGGTGCCACATGTTTTAAGGCACTTATACCCCTCAGGGGGGTACTGAACAGAGTCCAGGACCTTTAAAAATTCCAGTTTATCTGGGTTAGTTAAAAGGCAACTGTTCACAGTTGTCGGTTATACGGTTTGCGGTTGAAAAAGACAGAAAATAGAAGAGAATTACGGGATCCTTTTTTGAAGATTTAGAAAAAAAATTGTGAACTGTGAACTGTGAACCGACAACCGTGAACGGTTACGTTAAAAGGATTTTTAGAACGTGGCGACGCTCAGTGATTTTGCTGGAATTGCAGGGATCAAGGGCGTAGAGAACTATGTGCTGGTCAAAAGTGACGGCACAATAGTAAGTCATAATGCCAAGCATCCCGAATCACTGGCAAAAATGGTGCTTGGCTGTGGTTTAAACTGCGATAAAATAGGGAAGGCTCGATTTACCTATTTTGTTTTTTCACGCGGAACCAGGGAGAATTATTTTATTTTCCCAGTGGGGAACTATTACCTGGGGCTGCAGCAGCAGGCCGACATCGACGCTGAACTCATCGCAAATACGATTATTGAGTTTATTCGAGGGCTTTCAAAAAGAGATACGCAAGGTTGAAGTGATGTCTTTGATAATTTAAAATAAGAAAGTGGAGGTTACTATATGTCGGCGCAAATGGTAATTCTGATTTTTACGTTAGTAATATATATCCTCATACTGATGGCCTTCAACAGGGCACGGAAAAAATATTCCGGCGGCAAGGTGGGAGATGTCATCAATTTGATACTGGTTACGGTTATCCTTCTTTTTATAGCGGACTACGTACTCCTGCTCAGCCCTGTCATATCGCAGAATGTTCTTGAAATAATAGGGGCGTTCTTTAGAACAGCCGGATTGGCCTTTCTGGCTTTCGGTGGTATAAGGGTCGCGAGCTAAGATTTCTGTTTTTTCTTTAAAAAAGAGAATATCCCGCTGTTTCCCCTTTTTTCCCATTTGGAATCCTTGAGTCTGGCTTCAACAATTATCAGTATATTTTTGATGTCATTTACTATTTTGCTTTTTTCATGTGATCCCGTCTGATATTTGTTGACATAATCGATTACCTTTTCCACTTCCTGCATAATACGCTGGATCGGAGTTATACCCAGGATGTCCGCCACGTTGTTCAAGAGGCGCGTGCAATACTCATTGAATCCGTTGATGAGGAACCGGTGGCCTTCCTCGAAATCGTCAAACTCCCTCATGGACACGGAAATCGCCTTGATATTTGCATTTGTCGGTTTGTCCGGGTGAAATTCTTTGAACAGGTTTTGATGCAAGGTGTCCAGTCCTGATTTGCACTCCTCGAAAACAGCCGCTGTCTGACTGCCCAGTTCAACGGCAATCTGTTTTTTCATTGCCTGCAGGATGTCACAGTAAACCGTAATTATGGACGAATAATCATCTCCACTCTCTTCATCAGCCAGTTGAATCTCCTCTCCCTTTTCAATCAGGCCGTATGAAAGAATGGAATAAAGGATTTTGTAGACTGCGAATTCATCATAACCGCTTTTGTCAATTACCTGTCGCACGGTTCTTGACCCGTCTATCAGGGAGAGAATTCTCCACTCATTGGCATTCAGTTTGATTCCCTCTTTTTTCTCGACCTTGCCGGATATTTTAAACACGAGCCTGTTGCTTGTAATCTGCTCAGTCAGAATCGACATTTCATCCACGCGGCGCGATGCCTCCAGGATGAGTTTCATCGGGTTCAACTGAGTTACGGCCATCCCCCGCAGGTTCAATTTGGTATCTGTGTACTCAAATTTCCCTTTTTTCCAGAGAAGCATATTGTAGAGAATTTCTTCAACCTGCTTGCGGTTGTATTTTTCGAGTGCATCCAAGGAGATATAACCCTTATCCAACAGGATTTTGCCAAGTGCCTGTTTTTTTTCCCTGCCAGACTCCAGGCATTTCTGAAGTTGTTCATCCGACAATATTCCATTGCTTTTCAAGATGTAGCCAAGGCGGGCCTCTTTCTGTGAACCGGTAGCATATACAATCGTCCCTTTTGCAAAGAAGACCCGGCTCTGTTTTTTTCCGCTTGTTACCAGAAGAACGCCGGTCTTCCGGTCATCGCATAGAAGCTGAAGGATACTGGTCAGAAAGAGACTTTCAAATTCACCCTTAAGATTCATAATATCTCCAGTATTTATTGTTGCCGGCCATGTAAGAGTTTATACGGCATAGTGTTTTCAACCTCTATTACACATGGTGAACGTTTACCCGGTAGTCGAAAATCGGCCATTTTTTCACTTTAAACACTTTTGATTTTACATTATAGCACAAGCTGTTTTCAATAAGGACTTGCAGGAAAAAAAATTTATATTTCACCCTTCATCCCCTTAGGGTCTGGAATACACATATGATCACAATCAAGACTCTTCAGCAGCGGTCGGCGCTTTTTCAGGCTATTCGCGGATTTTTTATTGGAAACGGTTATCTTGAGGTGGACACTCCGGTTCGGAATCCCGCACCTGC
>JAYEJK010000052.1:0-5274 GCA_034660535.1 Thermodesulfobacteriota bacterium
CGACACTGCAAGTTCCGCCCTTAACACAAAACTCGAGACAGCGATCGAGAAAAACAGTGGCCAGATCGTTCTTGGCTTCTTTGTAACTCTTTATGCAGAACTCTTTCAACGTTTCGTTCTGCTTGCCCCGCGCCAGATACGGCACGTTGGTGATGACCCAGTGATATTTCGCCGCCAGCAGTTGCGCAGCCTTAGCCAGCCCATGGGCCACCACGCCCATTTCGTGCTTTTCGTCAGTCTGCTCCTGTGTGAGTGCCTGTTCGAATACTTGTGAAAGTTCGCTCCACTCCACAATCTTAACTGCATCGCTGTTGGCCGGATTCAACAGACTTCCCAATACCGGCGCATCCTTGAACCGGTCATACATCCAGTCCAGCGCGATACGCATGTTGTGTTTGTCCAATCCAAGCTCTTTCCATTCCTCCTTTGCAACACTGATGGAAAGCCCTGAACAGGCGAGATTGAGTTCAGGCAGTTGACGATATCCACCCGCATCAGGATACCGCCAGGCCGTGAGCGCCAAGGCAAAAGCCGCAAGCTCCACACAACGCTGGTCGATCTCCAGACCATGAAGGTTGTCGCGCAACACAGCATCCACGGCCTCACGCGCCGGGAGTCCTTCCAGTTCCATACGCATAGGCGCAAGCATCAGCAGCGCAGCCACCAAAAAATGTCCCGACCCACAACAGGGGTCGAGAGTTTTCAGTTCACTCAAATGTTTA
Source organism: Thermodesulfobacteriota bacterium (assembly GCA_034660535.1). Taxonomy (GTDB): domain Bacteria; phylum Desulfobacterota; class Desulfobulbia; order Desulfobulbales; family DAOVYS01; genus DAOVYS01. The sequence continues at coordinate 723 of JAYEJK010000052.1, forward strand.
GGCCAGCCGTCAAAGATACCGGCAGCAGGCGTCCATTTCCCATCATCCCCCTTGACAAAGCGCAGGTATTCCAGCGGTACGCCCGGTAGTGACGCCTTCTTTCTTAACTCCTCTTCGCTTCCCGCATTTTCCAAATCATCTTCGGAAAGTCTTCGCGCCGCCCACCAGGCCCCCAAAGAATTGTCCAGCAGAAAGCTGACCATATAAGGCTCGGTAAAAAGCTGAGTAACCGCAGGCAGCTCATCTGCCCCGATTTTTACTTCTGATTTATTGACCTCGGTCTTCTTTTTCGCCTGCCAGAACTGATACACCCACCCCAGGCTGTCACTGGCCTTAAATACTTCCGCCGGCAGTTTATCGATCATCTGCTCCAGTGCATGCTGATATTCCGGTGCAAACGCAATCTGGAGCACGGGCGTATCCGGCCTGAATATTTGGGGTAGCATTTTTGAGGCATATTGGGTTGCAAGGGTCCACCCGTCGCTGGCCCCTTGTTCCTCTGCCAGCTCATCACACTCTTCCAGCGTGACCGCGATGCCGTCGGGATGCATCAGCAGGCTGTTTTCAGCCAGAAATCTGGCAAAAAGCATGCGGTGCCACTGCTCGTAAGCACACTCATTTACCAGGCGCTCGATACCCTGCTCTTTGGTTTTTTGATTTCGCTTGTCCCCAAGCTGCCTAGCCCGGGCGCGCAACCGGTTTCGGAGCTTTCTCTCTTCGGCCGGCAGGTGATCAAACGGATTTTTCCGGGAAACGGCCATCTGTTCCATAGATGCATGGGCGGCCTTTTCAGCAATATCCCGCGCGTTTTTTACGGTGGATTCCAGAATATTTCTATGGAATGTGCTTAATGTCGTCATTGCATTTCCACAGGCCCGTTTTTCACGTAATCAATAAGAAGCATTTCCACATCATCAAGCCATTCCCTGACATCGGTTTCGTTATGAAGGGTTCTGTTGGGAAGGCTGACATACTGGATTTCAGGTTCAAGTAGTTCTGCGGCTGCATGCCTTGCCTTTCTGAATCTGCCGGCAAGCGCATCGCTCCTGTCTTTCCAGGTGGAAAGCGACATAGAGCTTAAGGATTGAAGGATCTCTTTTTCAGTCCCCGTTTCGATCTCCGGGATTCCGGATATATCCTGTTTTGAAAGGATTTCCTTTTGTTGATCCTGATTGAGCTTTCTCCAGTTCTCGTTTTCTTTGAGATTGTTCATTTCTGAATCATAGGCAGACCTGTAATCCGCTTGGGCCTTAACCAGTGCATCCCGGAGCAGTTTTGTCGCCTCATCACAGAGATCCGGCAAAGGGTCGGGGTTTGAAAGCAGAAGTCTTTTATTGTAAATGGCATCCGCCTGTTTTTTTACACCTGCGATCGCGCTGATCCCATCAGCATGTTTAAGAAGTGATTGAAGAGTTGACCAGCGGGGCATACGTTTTTCGATTTCATCGGCGAAATCTATCCAGTTTTCAGCGTCCGCATCGATTTTATCCCTGTTATTAAACACCTCGATTAATTGGTCATTGCCTGTGAGCCCTTCCATATCCTCAATATAGGTAATGGAAGGACGTTCAAGCCGCGGGGCGTCTCCACCGGCATGTTCTGCCCGTTTTTTCATTTCCGCAATCATAAGGGGAATTGCCGCAGACTCTTCATTGGGCTTGCAGGGGATTTTGATATTTTGCAGAAGCTTTCTGATGCCGAGCCGCTGCGTGATCGTTATGGTAGTCGATTCAATCCTGAAATCGGTTTGAGTAAGTTTCGACCTTTCCAGGCTTTTGGCATCCACAGGTTTATTGTAAGCATCGGTCGCACGAATATGGCCGGTAAGAAGAAGGAGATAAATACAACCGTCAATTGCATCCCTGGACCACCCGTAACCCGGGTTTTCAAAAGCCTTGCGGATATCACTCCCCTTCTTGCCGGAACCGATGAATTTGATAATGGCTGCACAGGCAGGATGTTTTTCAGGGTCACCCTTATAACCGACCGCTTCGAGTGCGCCGTTGTCGCCTTTTCTGGCCTGTTCCATCACCCGGCTCCATTTAGGATGGTCGGCAATATCAAACTGGGGATAGAGTCGAACAAGCGCCTTGTTAAGGCCATCTGTAAGCGACTCATTAAGGCTGGACTCGATAATCTCCTGACCGCCTGCCTGAAAAATCCTGACACCTTCGAAAATATCCTTTACCAGCGTTTTTACCCGGTTCTCGGCATTGGTTTTTCGCGTTTCCATAGCGGCCTGGGCTTCCTTGCCCTCCTTGCCGCCCGTTACGCCGCGTACTTCAAGTGTATTGTCCGAAGCATATAAATCTGCAAGCGCCTTTTTGAGGTCATCTGCCGACCGTCTGGGGATATACATAAAGAGCATGGGAGACTGGTTTCCTGCGGCCCTTGCATCCGCCATTACCGTTTTTTCGTCTTCCTCCCACCCGTCACGAATCCAGACATATAAATTCTTGCTCGCGTCTTTAGGTTCATCTGCTCCAAAATGGGGTAGAGGCGACCGGGATTCTTTGCATTTTCCGTGAGTCAGCCGGATTTTGTTAAGATGTTCACCGCATTTTTTTCGAAACAGATCCGATCTGGCTGTCTCCAGGATCTGGGCATTTGATGACATAATGGAAAGATGCTTTCTGAATTCATCGTTCCATGCGCTGCTTTCCAGCGTCTGGAGACGATACTCGTCTCCCACGACCATAGCTTTTCCGTCTTTTTCAAGATCTGCCAAAAGTACTGGGATCTTTTTCCGCAGATCCGTACTGCCTGTTTTCAAATCCTCCACCAAAAGGTCTGCCAGCACATCCGGTTTTGCTCTAATACCGGTATCGGAGCCTGCTTCCCTTGGCAGTTTTCCGATTAGAAAAACCAGTCCGCACAATCGCGCCTTTAGTTTGTCATCCTCTGTTCCGGTACGCAGGTTCTTTATATATTCATAGATCTCCTTTGGCAGCACGCCGGTCTGGAGCAAATTGGTCTCGATCTGGTTAAAGATAAAATCACCGCCAACGACAACCCCCAGTTCCCAGTCCGCCGTCACTCTGGCAGCCTCATGGACCACTTTCAACTGGTTTCTAAGCTGCGCCGCTGTTCCAGCCTGATCCACGGCACGGAGGGTCCGTTCCCAAAATCGTCTTCTTACAGGCAAGATGGGATAATCCGGCACAAGCCAGTCCCGATCCTCGGTCCTGTATTCGATGAGGGTCCCGGACAGGTGGCGGGATATTTCACCACTGTATTCGGTCACGATTTTTTCAATATCTGAAAAACAATCAGGTTTTTTCTTGAGAATAACTTTTCGGATCACCGCTTCCACATCGGCATCTGACAGTTCAATCGGAACAGGAAACCTTCCCATCAGTTTTTGCAGCATCTCCGTTCCTGAAAGGGCTGTCTGGCCGGTTGCGACAAATAAAAGCTTTCCTGCGAATTTCTTACAGCACGCCTCTGTCATCTCCTGAATAGCATAGGCCCTGTCTGAAATCCCGCCTATATACTGCTGGACCTCATCCAGGGCTATGAGCGTAAGGGGAAACCTCCCGTCTATGGAAAGGGCGCTGTTAATTGCGTTTACCATCTGGGTAGTGGAAACGTCGGCAACGTTGGGATAGTTTGCCTTTAAAAGCTCCCGTACTTTTTTGGCCGACTCCGCCATATCCGGATAGACCTCAAGCAGGGCATTTGCAATAAGCGGAGATACATAAAGGTGTTTCAATTCTGATGCCCAGTCCTTGCCGGCTTTTTCAACCGCGGCCCTGACGGAATCATAATATCCCTGATCTTTGAGCCACATAACAAATTCAGCAAGGGGATATTCTTCGGGAAGCCCTGCTGACTTAAAAACAATCGATAGAAGGGCAAGCCTCACATTTTCGCCGGCGCCGGCTCCGAGTGTTCCCGACGCGGCATGTAATCCACCGCCCCTTCGCCCTGCTGTGGAAATCTCTTTCAGCAGATCCGAAACCGTGTCAGGAAGAGTTACGAGGCCCCGCGCTGAAGCCCTATCATCAGGAAAGACAAAATCCGCCCAGAGTGCGCGCAACATCTTGACAAAATGAGATTTACCGCTCCCGAAAAAGCCGCTGACCCAGACACCGGGTTGTTCCGGCGCACTCAGGTTATTGATATATGCTTCAAGTATCCGCCTCATGCCGTTTTCATACTCACCTTCACAGACAAAGGTTTCGAGTTCATAACGAAGCGTGCGCAATTCTTCCTCGGTCTGTTCATCGGTTACAGTTGCGACGCCGTTGTTCAGCAACTGGTTTTTCCCAGGCTCCTTTACATAGATTTCATTATTCTTCATAACATCCCCGCTTCATTTTCAGTGATTGTAACGGCAAGATAATTCCACCCGTCACGGGCATCGAGCAACCTGTAGTTGTTTCCCTCATGCTCGCCTGGATAAAATACCAGCAGACGTCCCGGTATATGCGCAGTCAGTTTTTCAATAATCCGTGAAACCTTTAAGAGGCCGAACATCGTTGCTACACCGGCAAGAGCTACGACTGCCTCTTCACCGGCACAACCTGTTTCCCATGCGGACTTGACTGTG
>JAYEJK010000053.1:0-5239 GCA_034660535.1 Thermodesulfobacteriota bacterium
TTCGAGTCATGCGCATTTATGAAATCGCCTGGTCACCGAGCCAAAAAGGAGACACGGACAAACAAGTTTGTCCATGCCACCCATCACCCATCGCCTCCCCCAAATCCGTTATAATCAGAATAAAAAAAAACGATTAAAAAATGAACCAAAAATATCTTCTTGCAAGCGACATGGACGGGACGGTTATCCCGCTTGACGACAGGGCGGAACGAAGCCGGGAGATCGAAGAGTTCCGCAGCCTGATCGACCGCCACAAGGATGTTGTCCTTGCTTATGTGACCGGGCGGCATTTAGAATTAGGCATGGAAGGCATAAAGGAGTTCAATCTGCCTTGGCCTGAAATTTTTGTATGTGATGTGGGCACGACAATTTACCGGCAAAAAGGCGGTGCCTGGCGCCTGGATGAAGAGTTCAGGAAGGGGCTGAAAGAGTCGTGGAAAGGGCGGACAGGGAAAGACATTGCAGACCTGATCCATGACATTCCCGGACTCACTGAACAGGAAAGAGAGAAACAGACCGAGTTCAAGCAGAGCTATTATATTGCCGTGGATGCGGAAACGGACCTCGTTGTCCGGTCGATACAAAATATGCTGGCAAAGGATGAAATTGAAGCCGAGATCATCTACAGCGTGGACACAAAGAAGAATATCGGCCTTCTTGATCTGCTGCCAAAGACTGCGGCCAAGGGGACTGCACTGAAACATCTCTGGAACGGACTGGAGATTTTAAAGGATAACGTAGTGTTTGCAGGTGATTCCGGAAACGACCTTAATGCCTTTACCTCCGGATTCAACGCAGTAGTCGTTAACAACACCCGTGAAGCCGTGAAAGATGAGGTCCGAAAACAGATACGGATGATGAACATCAAAGACCGGGTGTTCTTTGCAGATTCCAAATATGTAAAAGGGGTGATTGAGGGCTGCTTCCACTTTAGTCTATTCAGGAGTCATTACAATGAATAAATCAAAACAGATCCCGCGTGATCCTGTCTGGTACCCGTTTACGCAGATGCAGGAATTCTTAAACCAATCCCCTCTGTCGATTGCTTCCGCCAATGGGTGCCGGCTTACAGACGAACAGGGTAACACCTACGTGGATGGCGTCTCCTCTCTGTGGGCAAATATTCATGGTCACCGGCATCCGCGGATCGACGCGGCTGTGCGTGAACAATTGGACCGTGTCGCCCATTCCACAATGCTAGGGCTTACTCATTCAAAAGGCATTGAGCTGGCCAGGCGGCTTGTGAAAATTGCGCCTGAAAATCTGACCAGGGTTTTTTATTCCGATTCAGGCGCAACCGCTGTTGAGGTTGCACTCAAAATGGCCTACCAGTGCCGGCAGCTTAAGGGCGAGACCAGGCGGCGCCTCTTTCTAAAACTCTCGGACGCATATCACGGAGACACCATCGGTTCGTCATCCCTTGGCGGGATTGCCACGCTTTATAAACGGTTTGACCGGCTCCTGTTCGACACGGTCACGGTCCCTTCGCCTCATCTATACCGCCATCAATTCGGCGATGTAAGCGATGAAGAGGCAAAGGAAAAATATTTTGCCCTGACTGCCGAACTTATTGAAAAACACGCTGATGAGGCCTGCGCATTTTTCATCGAGCCGATCATCCAGGGCGCTGCCGGCATAATCGTACACCCCGAGGGATACTTGAGACACGTACGGGATTTGACCAGAAAGCACAATATTCTCCTGATAGCTGATGAGGTGGCTGTGGGATTCGGACGCACAGGCAGGATGTTCGCCTCTGAATGGGAAGACGTCTCCCCGGATTTCATCTGCCTTGGAAAGGGAATCACAAGCGGCTATCTCCCACTTGCCGCGACTCTCACAACCGAAAAAATATTTTCCGCGTTTTTAGGCGACTTTTCTGAACTCAAGACATTTTTTTACGGCCACACCTATACGGGCAATCCGCTCGGGTGCGCAGCCGCGCTTGCATCCCTTGACCTGTTTGAGGAAGAAAAGACACTCTCCGATGATGTGTTCGGCCCAAAGGCCGAACGTTATTCCGACGGGATGAAGATGCTTTCCGAACTGCCCCACGTGGGATCGGTCCGATACCGAGGACTAATGGGCGGAGTGGAGCTTGTAAAGGACAAAGACTCCAGGGAGCCATATCCCTTTACCGAAAGAATGGGCCACAAGGTGATTCTTGAAGCAAGAAAACATGGTGTAATAGTGCGGCCGCTCGAAAACGTGATTGTGCTGCTGCCGCCGCTCTCAATCTCCCTGCATGAGCTGGACATCCTCTTTGATGGCGTTAAAAAGGCAATCATAAAAGTTACGTAACCGGTAATTTTCCTATCCTTTTACCTTTTTTTTATACCATAGATAGAGGCCCCAGAACGTGCCCGGCACGAAAAAAACCAGGGCGAGTCCGGCTGCGACCACTCTCGGGTGAGTTCCTGCTTCCAGCGCCATGCCTGTAAAATAGGTAGAAAGACTCAAAATAAACGTGAGCATTGCCATCTCAGCGGCAAATACCCTGCCGCGGAATTCATCCGGCACGCTTTTTTGAAGGAGCGTGGTGCTGAACACCCACTGAGTCGAGCCGCCCATATGGCCCATAAGCACGCAGGGAATCGCCCACAGGATCCCGGGGGCCATGGCAAATGCCAGGTAGGCCGCGCCGGCAACAAAGTATGAAAGGCATATGCCCCGGTACATAGCATTTTTCGATTCACCCAGGATATGCCATGCCAGCAGCGGGCCAAGGGCTGCCCCGACACCGCGGAAGCTGTACAGAATTCCGCTTCCGCTGCCGTGACCTCCCGTTGTAAAGACCTGTTCCCCGAACACCGTCAAGAGTACCAGAACCCCTCCTGCCAGCGCCCAACCACTTTTGACCAGCAGCAGGACCGCCACATCCCTGTTATGCATCACGTATCTTATGCCTTCCTGTAAGGCTGTGATGCCGGTAAAATTTTTCCATGTGGGGGAGGAGTTCCTGATAGCCTTTAGTACAGGAAGATCAATTCTGCTCATAATCCATGCGGATATGACAAAACTAGCCGCATCAAGCACTATAGCCGTCTCCCATCCGAACAGATGGGTGACAAAACCACCCATTGCAGCGCCCAGCGCCAGCATGATCGACCATGTGGCGCCGCTTAACGCATTTGCAAGATGTAATTCATGCGAAGCGCAGATGTTGGGCACTGAAGCGCGACGGGCAGGATCGTAAAAGGTCCAGATCGATTCCTGGACAAAAGCAAGAAAATAGACAAGCCAAACATGCTCCGGCTTTCCGACAAAAAGAAAACATAGTACGACCCCGACTCTCAGAAGATCGCTTACAATCATGATGGTCTTTCTGGAAAACCTGTCAGCGATGACTCCTGCGGCCGGACCGAGAAAGCTTGTCGGGATGAATTTGGCTATCAGAAACCAGCTTACCGCCATTCCTGACCCGGTCAATTCTGTGAGCAATACAAAGATGGCAATGTAGTTGAACCAGTTCCCGATCTGGCTTATGACGCCTGAAAGCCAGAAGTGTTTGTAGCGAGGATTCTCTTTAAAAAGAATCAGATAGGAACGCGGGTCGCCTACAGGAAGGCTTGGATGATCGGCGCTGTGGGTCGAATGGGATGCGGTCTTCACGGAAGCAGGTTTTTGGTAAGCGATCACAGGCACCTGTGAACGCTTACAAGGCAAGTGGTTTGTGATTCGGCAGGCTTTTGCCACCCAGTGATCGGTTACGGTTTTTGACCCGGTTTATTCACCCCTGTTTTTTCCAATACTTGATAAGTCCTGCTTCAACGCGGGGCTGGATCACGGAAAGCAGATCTTCTCTTTCCAGATAGGGACAGGGCTTGCCGTAAGGGAATTTCCGGCACTGTGTGGGTCTTGCCTCGTGAATAGTACACCTGCGGACCATTCTGTCTTGTGCCTGGAAGATGCAGGATCCATCCTCCCTTACCTTGAACGTATTCCTTGTTTCCAGGTATCTGCGGCGGACATCGCGCTCCGAAATCCCAAAATGATGTGCCAGACGACCGATGTCAAAAGGGGTAAGCAGCAGAACAGACCCCTCTAAACGATAACAGCAGTATCCAGGGCAGTAATTACAGTATATCATAGCTTGGACAGTTTACCATCTGTGTCACAGGTTTCAAGACCTGAGACTCTGTTTGCGCAATATTGTCCAACTTAGTTTTAGAAATCAAGAACCAACCTTCCGAGATACGCTCACCTTATTTAACCGCTTTATCATCCTATGTTCTCTGCGCTCTCCGCAGTGAACTATTATAAAAAATCACCTGCCGGAAAAAAAATTACATTTTATAAAACAAAAATGGCAACCTGTAACCAGTTAATTTTTAAGGCATTATTAAGGATACGTAAGTAGTACTACTTACAAATAGATAAGTAGTTCTTCATATTTTCATTATCATTTTTTTTGAGTTATAAATATTAGTTATAGACTCACAAACAGTCCTTTGCAGACTTTTTACCAAAACATCAAATGCAAAAAAAAAATAGTTCTTCATGTCGGTTGCGGCAAAGAAAGGCTGCATCCCATCTTTTCTTCAGACATATGGCGTGAACTTCGTCTGGATATAGACCCGGATGTTAAACCTGACATTGTCAACAGCCTCACTGATATGAAATCAGTTTCCGACGCGTCCATTGACGCAATCTGGTCCTGCCACAACCTGGAATACTTGAACGGGCACGAGATCCTGCCCGCACTGAAAGAATTTACGCGTGTTCTAAGGATAAACGGTTTTGCACTGATGGCCATCTCCGACACGCAGGCCATTGCCGGGTAACCGTTCAGAGGGGCCCCATATTTTGCAGACTCCTTAAGACTGTAATCGTTCTCAGGCGCTCCATATGGGCGTTAGCAGTGCGGCTCACTATATAAGTAATATGTGAGCCGGACTGATCACGTTCAGATGGAGGGCCTGTGAACGATTACATTGCCGGAGTAGTTGCAAAGGGAGATACCGACCAAATACTCTATCAGTTAAAACACGACGCGGTCACCGCAATGGATCGATTGTGGGGAAACATTTCCGGCAGAGCAAACAGGCGCATACATCGGCCTCTTAAGACCGGCTTCACTGCCAAATCTCTCAAGAGAAAATTAATAGATTCCGGATTCTGGAAAGTTGACATCATGCCTGACAATCAGTTCAATCTATGGGCAATGGCCTACAAGACCATCTGCGCCGAGTCATCGGCCTTCCTCTTTAATGAAGAACAGATCGTAGTGGAATACTAA
>JAYEJK010000054.1:0-5208 GCA_034660535.1 Thermodesulfobacteriota bacterium
TTTCAGTACCCCCTTGAGGGGTATAAAAAACAAGAAAATTACCACTAAGGTACTAAATCGATTCCACCTTTATGGCGCAGCACTTGTATTCCGGGCTCTTTGATAATCTGTCCAGGCTGTCAAGGGTCAACTGGTTTATCGGGACTTCTGCAAAGTGGTATGGTATGAAAATTGTTCCTTCCTGGGAACGTGTGGTAATTATAGCCCTGACTTTTATTGCGCCCCTCCTGGATGACACCTTGATCCAGCTTTTCTCCTCAATGCCGAGAGCTTCCGCATCCGCCGGGTTTACCTCGGCAAGAGCTTCAGGGCATATCTCTTCAATGCCCGGACTCTTTCGCGTCATGCTGCCGAAGTTATAATGAGCAAGCTCGCGCCCTGTCGTAAGGATCATATTGTATTGGGCATCAGGGAGTTCTCTTGGCGCCACATAGTCCTCAGGCACAAAGAGCCCCTTGCCTCTTGTGAATTTACCCACATGAAGCACCCTGGTTCCCGGATGATCCTCATCAGGAACCGGCCACTGCAAACCCGCCTCGTCAATGCGGCCATAACTCATTCCGGCATACTGGGGCACCAGTTGAGTGATCTCTTCAAATATCTCTTCCGCTGAATTGTAATTAAAGGAAAAACCCATTCTACGGCCGATTTCCTGAATAATCACCCAGTCCGCCTTGGCCTGGCCGGGCGGGTCAAGCGCCTTGCGAACGCGCTGCACCCTTCTCTCGGTAGAAGTGAAGGTCCCATTCTTTTCAGCGTAACAGGCGGCCGGAAGCACTACATCCGCCATTTTTGCAGTATCTGTGAGAAAGATATCCTGGACAATCAGAAGATCAAGTTTTTCAATGGCATTTGAAGCATGGCCCGCATTCGGGTCGGCCAGGACCGGATCTTCTCCGATTATGTACACACACTTGATCGATCCTTTAAGAATCGCGTCCCAGACCTCTGTGCCGGCCTTGCCCGGACGCCTCGGCAGAGTGACGCACCACATCTGTTCAAATTTCTCGAAAATCTCCTCCTTATCAAGGCCGCTGTAGCCCGGCAGGGTATTATAAAGGGCTCCCATGTCACAGGCGCCCTGGACATTATTTTGACCGCGCAACGGATTTACTCCACCGCCCGCCATGCCGACTTTTCCGCACAGCATGGCCAGATTGGCTATGCATTTAACCCTGTCCGTGCCGGTCGCATAATGGGTAATTCCCATCCCGTAGTAAATAGCGCATTTTTTGCCTGGACTTGCGTAAAGCCGGGCAGCTTCCCTTAGCTCATTTTGCGGAACACCGATGATTTCCTCAACATAGGAAGGGGTATATTTTTTTACCACAATTTCCAGTTCTTCAAAGTTCTCGGTACGTTTCTTAACATAGTCCTTGTCCCAGAGGCCTTCCTCAATGATTACGTTGATCATGCCGTTCAAGAGAGCCCCGTCGGTCCCAGGTTTAAGCCTGAGCCAGTGATCGGCGCGACGGGCAAAACCTGTTTCCCTCGGGTCCGCCACAATCAGTTTCGCCCCCTTGTCCAATGCCTGGTGGAGCCTTAATCCGATAGTCGGATGCCCTGTGTCGGCATTGCTGCCGATAATGAAAATTACGTCTGACTCACTAATATCGCTTATTGAATTTGTCATAGCCCCGCTGCCGAACGTGATGGCCAGACTGGCCACCGTGGGAGCGTGTCAGAGACGTGCGCAGTGATCGACATTGTTGGTCCCGATTACTGCCCTCATGAATTTTTGCGTGAGAAAATTTTCTTCGTTCGTGCATCTTGCCGAACTGAAAGCTGAAATGGAATCAGGCCCGAACATGGCCTTAAGATCAAACAGTTTCTTTGCAATAAACTCTAATGCCTCATCCCAGTTACATTCCACAAGCCTGTTATTTCTCCTGATCAGGGGAGTCTTGAGCCGGTCCGAATGTTGGATAAAATTGTGTCCGAATCTTCCTTTGACGCATAGATCACCGAAATTAGGCGCCTGTTTGGGGTCGGCAGTCACCTCAAGCAGAGTTTTACCCTTAATTCTCAAAAGAAGCTGACAACCTGCCCCGCAATATGGACACGTTGTCTTTACTTCCTTGATTTGTTCAACTACAACCGGAACAGTCTGTTCTTTTTTATTCAGAGCGCCGGTTGAGCAGTTGTCCACACATTTGCCGCAATATACGCAACTGTCTGTAAATTCCAGGGAAAGCCCCACCGGATTTTGGTTTTCATCAAAGCCTGAGGACGTGATCAGAAGAGCATCATATTCACAACTGTTCTTGCATCGCTCGCAGAATATACACTTGTTTAAGTCAACCTGGATGGTGGGGTGGGAGGTGTCAATCGCATATACCGGTGTTGTCCCCATGCCGATCTTGAACGGATCGATTTTGTGCTCTATTGATATCTTCTTGAAATCACAACGACCAAAAGCAGTGCAACCGCATTTCAGACATCTGGCTGCCTCGTTTTTTGCCATCTCCTCTGAAAATCCGAGACTTATCTCGTTAAAATCCTGTATGCAGATCTCAGGAGGCCTGCTCGGCATCTTTTCCCTGAGTTTAGTATTAATACCGTCAAAATTCTTCAGGCTCACATCGTCAAAGGATTTACCGCGCGTAAAATTAAAACGGCTTTCCGGCGCTGTCTTTGGCAGGTCCATGATAAATGAATGGATATTTTCCGCCGCACGCCTTGCAGCTACTACGGCCTGAATAACGGTGCGCCCTCCGCTTACCGCATCTCCTGCGGCAAAAATGCCGGTAATATTGGTCAGAGATGTCCTGGGATTTGACTTAATATTGCCCTTTAGCGATATTTGAAGCTGATCTTCCAGCCTTCCGCCGCCAAACCCATTACCGGACGCGCTTTGGCCAAGGGATGTGATCACGGTGTCTAGGCTGAGAGTGTGGGTTGTGCCCGAGACAGGAGCCAGCTTACGTAATCCCCTGGAATCGGGTTTGCCGACCAGCTTCATCCTGATGTACTCAAGCTCAAGTCCATGGTCCTGTTCAGAGATCTGAATCGGATTGGCCATAAACAGGAACTGAACACCTTCCGTCTCCGCCTCTCTGATAACCCGCTGATTCGCGGACAGTCCGGTTCGGGATCGCCGGCAGACTACAGTGACTTCTGCAACTCCCAGCCTGCGCAGAGAACGGGCGCATTCAAATGCAATATTATTACCGCCTATAACAGCAGCTCTTTTCCCGTAATCATTTTTTTTACCCATGGATAGGTTGTTTAAAAACTTTATGGCCGGGATGACGTTGGGAAGCATGGCCCCGGGTTTATCCAGCATCTTATCCGTCCATGCGCCGATAGCAATAAGGATAGCTTCAAATCCTTGGTCTTTTAAGTCCTGAAGGTTGAAATCAATGGTCCATCTCTGGTTAAAACGGACATTGATCCCTAGACGAAGAATGGTGGAAATTTCGTGACCAAGCACATTTCTTGGGATCTTATATTTCGGCATACCGTAACGGAGCATACCGCCAAGCTGGGGCTTTGCTTCAAAAACAGTCACGTCATGGCCTTTCCCGGCCAGGAAAAATGCCCCTGAAAGACCAGCAGGACCCCCGCCTATTATCGCCACTTTTTTCCCTGTGAAATTTTTCGGATAAGTGTTCGGGTCAACATCATTGGTCATGCCCCAGTCGGCAACGAAACGTTTGAGATGATTGATGGATACGGGGTCATCTACCAGCATTCTCCGGCAGCGGGTCTCACAGAACCGTGGACAGACTCGGCCGACCGAAAAGGGAAACGGATTCCTTTCCATTATAAGGCGCAACGCCTCTTCATATTGCCCCTTTTCAACGTGGGCAATATAACCCTGCACATTGATCTGTCCCGGACAGGTGAGATTGCAAGGCGCCTTGCAGTCACCAAAATGGGTCTTTGTGAGCTGTATAAGCCTTTGCTTTCGATATTCCTTAAGGGTGTCGGAATCCGTAGTGATCTCCATTCCCTTTGCCACCTTGACACTGCAGGAACGGACCGGTTCGGATTCGCCGTTGACTTCTACAACGCAGATTTCACATGGCCGGGAAGAAGCGCTTCCGTTTACATGGCACAGAGTAGGGATATAGATTTCCGCCTGCCGAGCCGCCTCCAGGATAGTCAGTTCCGCGTCAACAGAAATCTTGTTCCCGTTTATAACAATACTTATTTCCTCCATATTACCAATCCTCAAATATCATTAAACCAGCAACCCGGCCGTACACGGCCCAGGTATCAAATGTCAGGACAACAGAAAAGATTTACCATCTATTTTTACTGACACCTTACCCCTGACACCTCTGTCCTGAAAGTTATTTCTTTCAGGACAAACATTGATTCAGCAGACTCCTCCGAGTCTAAACGTTTACAGGTGCTGTAGCTGCACACGATCAGCGCAACCAGCTATAGCCCACCTATGCTGGTTGCCCTGATCGCGTGCAGATGCAGTGCCTGTGAACGTTTAGCCCAGGCCTGCCGCCTGCTTGGCTGCCTGTACCGTATTTTTCATCAGCATGGTTATTGTCATGGGACCTACGCCGCCCGGAACAGGCGTAATTGCGGATGCCTTATCCTTAACCGAGTCAAAATCCACATCGCCTGCAAGAATCGCCTTGCCTTTATCAGTCTTTCCTATCCGGTTCACACCAACATCGATGACAACAACGCCCTCTTTTACCATGTCGCCGGTCACTGCCTTGGGTGACCCGATCGCAACTATAAGGATGTCCGCACGTTTCGTGTGAAATTTCATATCAGCGGTCCGCGTATGACAGACCGTTACCGTGGCATTGCCGGACTCCCTCTTCTGGAGCATAAGATTGGCAATCGGTTTTCCCACAATATTACTTCTTCCAAGCACCACGGTTTCTGCGCCACTCGTTTCCACTCCGCTGCGTTTTAGAAGTTCGAGAATGCCGTGCGGGGTGCATGGCAGAAAACATTGTTCACCCAACACCATCTTGCCGATATTTACCGGATGGAATCCGTCTACATCCTTATCAGGGTCTATGGCATACAGGACCTTGGCTTCATTGATATGCTTAGGCAGAGGCAACTGTACCAGTATTCCGTTAAGCTTTTCGTTTTTATTACATTTATCCACCAGGGCCAGTAAATCTTCTTGACTTGTGTCCTCAGGCAGATCAAACCGTTCTGAATAAATTCCAAGCGCTTCTGAAGCTTTCTCCTTTGCGCCTACATAGACCTGAGACGCAGGATCGG
>JAYEJK010000055.1:0-5177 GCA_034660535.1 Thermodesulfobacteriota bacterium
ATATATCATCCTCAAGTCACGGGGAAGCTCTTCCTGGGAAGCAATATCCTTGATGTCCTGTTTCACTGCCCCGTCAGGCAACATTGACACGACTTCGACCTTTACCTCTTTGGTCCGGATCCTGTAATATTTTAAATCCGCTTCATCCTTTTTACGAAACAATACCTCTAATTGCGGAATGAGATAGTTGCCCGGCAGAAACGGCTCCATCTGATAGGATTTCTCAATCCTTATCATAGAATTCCCTGTCAGTTCAGGCACTGACTTATGGGAATCCGCAACAGTGAGTCTTTCCGGACCGCCTTCCGGTTCCGGGAACTCTACCTCATATCCCTCTGGCATGATTGCAGCAAGGACAAGCTCTACTTTTCCGGCCACGGTGATCTCGTCGCTGCTCACCTTGAAGTCAAGAGAAACCGGCCCCTCTGTGATCGTCTTTTCAACAATATACCGGATAGATTGCGTTTCCTGATCACCTTCCTGCCCGCACCCTGCAGGGAGCAGTAAAACAAGAATGCAGATCAAGAAGTTACAGACGATTAACGCGTCGGCAAAGCGCTTTTTGCAAAACGGCCAATTATTGATATGAAAATTCGGGGTTGGTTTTAATTTCGGCCACAAGTCTTTCATTGGGCAAAGGTGGGCACAGCCCACCCTACAAAAAATACATATTTCCACCATGTTATTCTTAGTTCTCTTGTAGGGTGGGCTATGCCCACCGTTATAATGGCCGAAGTTAAAACCAACCCCGAAAATTCTTCGATTGCTGCATGCGGTGGGGGTAATGTTGTGTGGTTCAGGGTTCGGAGGCAAGGTTGGCTATGTTCTCTGCGCCCTCTGCGGTGAACTATTCCGGGACAGCCTGCCGGCGCATCAATGCCGGCGTCTCTGCTCTCTTATTTTAAAAAAACGAACCAGGTCGCGGACGTAATCCTGGTCCGTGTGCAGGCCGATATAATCGACCGACATTCGGCCAAACAATTGCGCAAGCCGGGCGGTCCGCTCCCGGCCGAGGCCGGCGTAACGCTCGCGGATCTGCGCATTTCCGGTATCAACAAGGATTGACTCGCCTGTTTCCGCGTCTTCCAATTCAATAAGGCCCACATCGGGCAGGCTTGTCTCGCGGGGATCTGTGACTGAAACGGCTATCATGTCATGACGTCCGGCCAGGATACGCATGGGTTTTGTAAAATCAGCAGCCATGAAGTCGGAAACCAGAAACACAACGCCTCGTTTCCGGATCACCCGGCCCATATAATCAAGGGCGCCGCAAATATCCGTCCTGGTCTGACGAGGCGAAAAATAGAGAAGCTCCCGAATCAGACGCAGGACGTGGGACACCCCCTTTTTAGGCGGGATAAACATCTCAATACAGTCGGTAAAGACAATAAGGCCCACCTTGTCATTATTCTTGATTGCGGAAAAGGCTAAAAGCGCGCAAAACTCGGCCGCTATCTCGTTTTTCATTCGGTCCATGCTCCCGAATTCGCCGGATGCGGAAAGGTCAACCAGAAAAATGACGGTCAGTTCACGTTCCTCAACATAGCGTTTCACGTAAGGGGCGCCGGTCCGGGCAGTGACATTCCAGTCAATTGTGCGGATATCATCACCGGGCTGATAGGCGCGCACCTCGTCAAATTCCATGCCTCGCCCCTTAAAAACGCTTTCATACCCTCCGGCCAGGATGTCATTTACAGCCTTACTGGTATAGATCTGGATACGGCGGATCTTTTTTGCAAGTTCCCTTGGGATCATGGGACCTCGATTGTATCCAGTATCTGTTGAACCACATCTTCTGATCTTTTTTCTTCGGCCTCTGCCTCGTATGTTACGATCACCCGGTGCCTCAGGACATCCATGCCGATTGTTTTCACGTCCTGTGGAGTTACATAACCACGGCCGGCCAGGAAGGCGTTTGCTCTTGCCGCCATGGCGAGATATATAGTGGCCCTGGGTGATGCTCCGTACTGGATCAACGGAGCGATATCTAAATTGAATTCCCCGGGATTGCGCGTTGCCGCCACCAGATTTACAATATATTCTTCAATCTTTTCATCCATGTAGATACTGTCCACAAGACTCCTGATGCGCCGGATATCCACGGGCGTGATTACAGGATCCACATCAATCCCGGGACCGGATCCGGACATGAGTTTAAGGATCTTCTTCTCTTCCGCCTTTGAGGGATAGGTAACAAAAAGCTTGAGCATGAAACGGTCCACCTGGGCCTCGGGCAATGGATAGGTACCTTCCTGTTCAATCGGATTCTGGGTGGCCAGGACCATAAACGGATCATCAAGAGGGTAACTCGTATTGCCGATCGTGACCTGCCTCTCCTGCATGGCCTCTAAAAGCGCGCTCTGGACCTTGGCGGGCGCGCGGTTTATTTCGTCGGCAAGGATGATATTTGCGAAGATGGGCCCCTTTTGGGTTGTGAATTCGCCGCTCTTCGGGTTATAGATCAGGGTGCCGATAAGATCCCCGGGCAGCAGATCCGGGGTAAACTGGATTCGCTGAAAGGAGGCCTGGATCGTCCGCGCCAGCGTGGTCACGGAAAGCGTCTTTGCCAGGCCGGGCACACCTTCGATAAGAACGTGGTTATTGCATAGAAGCGCCACAAGAAGCCGCTCCACCAGAGTCGCCTGCCCCACAATGACCTTTCCGATTTCACTCCTGATCCGGTGAATAAGCCCGCTTTCCTTTTCAACCTGCTCACCAACCTGTTTCACATCTAACGTCATATACGTGCTCCTTAGGGTCTGGAAAGAAATAACTTGGATTTTCCGTTTCCGAACTGTATCACACCTTTAGCCGGTTTGACATCCCCGAAATCCTCACCGTAGCCCTGCTACGCTTGCGGTTTCGTGAATATCAAACCGACTAAATCTGCAACACATTTCGGATCGGAATTACCCAAGTTATTTCTTTCCAGACCCTTAATCCATCATTCTCTTGCCATATGTTTCAAGAAGCTTCCAAAGAATGATAGGAATGCCTTTAAATACATCGCAAGGTATTTCATAAACAGTGGATGGTTCTAATGTGCGGAAGCTGAAAGCGCTCCCCGGCATATAACCTTTCGGTTCAGCGCCGAAAAAATCGCCGGCATTGACAGCCGGCTCATTATCGCCAACGTCAACCCTTTTGAATCTTCCGCTTTTAACAATATATATCGAGGCGCTGTTTAAATCCGTAAGTGTTTCATCAGCATGATCAAAATAATGCAATTTCATTTTTTCGGCAATTCTGTTCTGGGTGGGATAGGCTATTGATTCCCCGAACAACCATGTCCTTTGCAGAAATTCTCTGTTTTCGTGCAACCGTTCGATTTTTGTATAGAGTTTGTTTTGCTTTACAAAATTAAGATAAACCGTACTGGAAATTCGCATGGCATGAGCATAACTTACGGCCCGGTACGTGGTTATTGACGGGCAATTGTGAAGTCCGGAATGCTCACCGATCACTTCACCGGATGAAAGCATATTGTAAATTCCATATTTTGACTGAAGCATTTCAACATTCCCGGTCAACAAAAGGTAAATTTCTTTATTAATTGTCCCTTCCTTTAAAATAATGCTGCCTGATTTAAAATTAACCACCTGGTTATTAAGTAAAATCTTCAGGTAATGCGATGGAACGGAAGGAAAGTATGCCTCAAGAAAATCCGAAGCGATTCGCCGTGTCAAGTCGGAATAATCCGGGATCAGGACATCAACAATTCCAAAGGGTGCGCTTGAACCGATTTCCTTTTGTTGAGTGGTTAACGGTGTAGCAGTGTGAGCCAGGATAATTCTTTCCGTGCGGTCTAACCGGAAATCTTCAGCTCTGCCGTGGACCAACCCACCCCCGATGTCAATCTTTTTCAGGGTAACAGGAGTCAAATACTCCTCCCGGACCCTTTCATAAAACCCTTGTGAAATTCCTGTTTCCGAGTCCGACTCCTCTATCATGGACTCTAAATCATCGATTGAGACAATATCAGCAAGGTGCGCATAAGTAAGATAGTCCCCATCCCAAAATGTACGGAAGGTAAAAGTGGTTGTTTCTACAGGATGAGGAGAGAGAAAAGGCTTGACATCGAGGCCGTCTATATAATTCCAGACGTCAAATTGCAGGTCTTCAATCTCGAAAAAATCGGAAAAATTATCTTCACCTACAGATAAGAGTGCGGCCAGTTTCTTAAAAACGGTTGTCCGCACCAACGGCGTTGCATAATACTTAATTCGATGGTCGGTTCGTAACAGGGTGGTTAGACCGGCAAAATGGTCATCATGCGAGTGGGTCTGGAAAATACCCTCAATTTCATTGACCCCTATTCCGAGAGCTATAAGACAATAGGCAAGATTCGGGCCGGCATCAATAAGATAGACCTTGCCCTGAAACATGAGTATGCTGGACATACACGGGCGATTGATGTCCCACCCATCTCCCTGTCCTGAATGAATTATCGCAAAATATTCCCGTTTGATATCTTGGAAACCTAACGGGTAGGGCGATCGTATATTTTCATTCCGGTCAATATTCAAGTCAACCTTAACCGATTCATTTTGATATTTGATCTCAAATATATTCAGTCCCGATCTGCGAATATAGACACCATTCCTGATTTCAGTCTCCCCGGCGTCACTATCGACAATTACAGAGTCAAGAAGTTCTTCGGTATTGCGGATTTTCCCAAAGGCAAAGCTTAATTTCATGCGCATGATATTATCCGCTAATTCAGAAGAAGCGCCGACGATCATGAGTTCTTCTTTTGAAATCAAGCCATAATTGCCGCGGTAAATATATTCCATTTGCGCATCGATTTGTTTCTTTGAGCCGACGAGAAGAGGCTTAATGCCGGTATTACCCGGGTGGTTTGGTAAAATCATCCCCTGCCTGTACAGCATCTGAAGCACTGGAAATTCAGCCAGATTTGAAAAATAGCCGCTTTGAATCATGATATCGGAAAGGAGTATGGTATTGGGACCGGTTTCAAAGGATACACCATCCTTTTCAATAGTAACAATCAAGCCGCGCTGCATCAGGTGTTTGACACTGTCAGCCGGGCAGCCGCACAGAATAAAAAGTTCGGCCTCGGGAACTTCAACCCAATATATCCCTTCAGTTACTTCAATTTTCCTGATCTTTCCGTTACCTGTATTCTTCATAATCACTCCATTAAATTCCATTGGGGG
>JAYEJK010000056.1:0-5082 GCA_034660535.1 Thermodesulfobacteriota bacterium
GAAGTTAAGCTTTTCAGCGCCGATGGTACTGCCTGGGCAACCAGGTGGGAGAGTAGGTCGCCGCCGATATCTTTTTATATATAAAAATGGTTCCGGATTTAATTGTCCGGAACCATTTTTTTTTGAGATGTGGAATTTGAAATTGTTGCGGATGGTGCAACACCAAAAAGAATGTCGAAGTCACCAGGAATGACGAATGACGAATTGTGAAGTTTTAGCTGCGATAAAAATTTTGCTGTCCGAATAATTCATACAGCAAAGCCAATTAAACGCTCCCTAAAATCAAATTCGCTACATTCCTTCGACATTTCTAAAAGGTCGTCCGGCCTGACCATGTGGATCCATGGTAGTGGCAGCCGGTGCATGTTAAAGGAAATAATCAAAACAAATATTCGTTTCATTTCGCTCACCATGAACTGTGATTTTCACGTGCTTTTATAAAATACTTCTATTATTTTATCATAAAAATGTTGAAAAATCATTAGTGCCTTAGTGGTAATTTTCTTGTTTTTTATACCCCTCAAGGGGGTACTGAAATGAGTGGCAAGAAATCAAAAAGGTGAAATATTTTTAAATAGTTACACGCAGCTGTTAAGGTACTTATACCCCTCAGGGGGGTACTGAAAATAGTCCAGGACCTTTGAAAAATTCCAGTTTATCTGGGTTAGAATATAATCAGGTCCGGTGAGCACAGCCTACTCTGCAAGGACTTATAATTATTTACATACGCGTTTCTTGGAGTAGGTGGACCTTTTTATGACGCCATCTTATATGACCAGGTTGATGTCACCTGAAAGGACTCTGTGAGTAGTTCCGTTATCATCTATTATAATAAGGATTCCTTCCGAATCAGGTCCAAGTGATTTTCCGGTCACCTTTTTTCCTTTTGGCGTAAGCCATGTCATTTTTTTTTCTTTTATTGCATCCCTTGTCTTCCATTCGGTAAGGATTTCGGCAAAAGCAGACTGCTCCAGGCGGAGCACTATATTGTCCACAGCTTTTACGATTCGGGCAAGTATTTGCCCCCGGCTGAAATAATTTCCGGAATGTGCCATTAATGAAGTCGCTTTGGAGTGCAGTTCGGAAGGGAATGATTCAAGAGGAGTCGATACGTTAATCCCGATTCCAAGGATTACGCCGGGTTGACCTGAAGTGACGGCGCCTTCTGATTCGCAAAGAATCCCTCCGAATTTGCGGCCGTCCAGGAGCAGATCATTGGGCCATTTGAGGGCGGGCTGCAATCCTGTTTCCTCCTCGATTGCCCGGCATACGGCAACCCCTGCTGCCAATGGTATCTTGGGCAGGTCTCGATGTGCCAATTTCGGGTTCATGATCATTGAAAAATAAAGGCCCGTGCCCGGCGGGGAGAACCAGGAACGTTGCAGCCGACCTTTTCCCTTTGCCTGGGTTTCAGCAATTACAATGGTTCCAGGCGGGGTTCCTTTATCCGACATCTGGATGGCTATTGTGTTCGTAGAATCGGTTGAATCGAGTATCCGGACCGGGTGGTCCCCGAGTAATCCAGTTGCTCTTATTGTATTCCAGATACTGTCGGTCACAGCATTGTTGCCGGTCATTATAAAAAATTCCGCCATTCACTGAGAGTTTTCAGGGCCTCATGGTTGGTCAAATCAAGATGGATGGGTGTGATTGAGATACAGTTGTCCAAAATTGCTGCGGCATCGGTATCCGTGCCCTTGTCCCAGTACGGAGTTCCGCCTCCGATCCAGAAGTGCTTTCTGCCCCAGGGGTCAAACGTCTCCTTGATTGCGCCTTCATAGACGCGCCTGCCCTGCCTGGTGAACCGTACCTCTCCGGCCGCGTCAGGCGGTAGATTTGGGACATTGACATTTAAGAGAGTGTCTCTGGGAAGTCCTTTGTCAAGGATTTGTTTTGCAAGCTCGGTTGCTAGATGGGAAGCTGTCTTGAAATGAAACGGTCCATCGCCTGTCATTGAAACGGCAAACGAGGGGATGCCAAGCATAGCGCCCTCGATGGCGGCCGAGACCGTGCCGGAATAATGTACATCATCCCCCAGGTTGCCTCCGTGATTGATACCAGAGACCACGAGCATAGGTTTTTCATCAAGTATCTTGCCGATGCCGAGATTCACGCAGTCGGTCGGTGTGCCGTCAATAGAATAGACGTCAGGCTCCATTTTTCTAACCCTTAGAGGTCTGTTCATTGTCAGTGCATGGCTTATCGCGCTGTTGTTTGTTTCCGGGGCAATAATAACAGGACGACCAACCTCCTGCATGGCCTCGGAAAGCGCCTTCAGTCCGGGCGCATGCACACCATCGTCATTAGTTACAAGTATAGTGACCACGTAACGCCTCCTGAGTTAAATTAAACTACAAGGTAATCCGGATTTGCAAAAAATGGGAGGGGCTTTTTATGGTGGAGTAGATTATGCACAAAGATTCCATTGTGAGCGCTACAATTCTCTTCATTTTTGGCCTTGTATAGGCTATATATTGCTGATTATCTGTGCTGGTTAGTAAATAAACCCCCATATTGAGAAACATGTCGGGCTTGGAACAAATAAAAACGAATCTTCGGGATATCAGGAATAATCTTAATTTTCATTCCCATCGTTATTATGTCCTTGATGATCCCGTGATTTCCGACCAGGAGTATGACCGGCTCTTTCAGGAACTGCTTGATATTGAGGCCCGTTATCCTGATCTAGCCACCCCTGACTCTCCCAGTCAGAGGGTCGGCGGCGTTCCGTTGTTGAAATTTCAGAGCGTGAGGCATACTTATCCTATGCTCAGTCTTGAAAATGCCTTTTCTGATTCCGATTTGCTTAATTTTGAGGAACGGATAAGGCGTTTTCTAAAAATTTCCACGCCTATTTCCTATGTGGCTGAACCAAAACTGGACGGCCTTGCTGTGGAAATCGTCTACGAGCATGGTCTCATGGTAACAGGCTCGACCAGGGGAGACGGGCGTGTTGGGGAGAATATCACGAATAACTTAAAAACGGTCTCCTCAATTCCTTTAAAGCTTTTCTCTTCCGGAGATTGGCCGGTCCCGGAAAAACTTGAGGTCAGAGGCGAGGTCTTTCTTGATTTTGAAGGATTTAAAAAGCTTAATGAGCAACGCCTTGCTGACGGAGAGAATCTATTTGCAAACCCCAGGAATGCAGCCGCGGGTTCGCTCCGGCAGCTTGATTCCAGGATCACAGCCAGAAGGCCGCTTGATTTTTTTGTCTATGGTGTCAGTGATCCAGCATCTTTTCCCTGCCGGAACCAGGATGAACTCTTGAAATATCTCGGAACCTTGGGGTTTAAGATCAATCCTATGACTACATTGTGTAACGATATAAATCAGGTGGTAGCCCATTTTGACCGATTAAGTAATATTCGTGGCGACCTGGCGTATGACATTGACGGGATGGTGATAAAGGTCAATTCCTTTGAACTGCAGACACGGCTCGGGAGCAAGGCCAGGAGTCCCAGGTGGGCGATCGCCGGGAAATTCCCGGCATCTCAGGCAACCACACGTCTTTTAAGCATAGAATTCGGAGTTGGTAGGACCGGCGCTGTAACACCCGTGGCAATTCTTGAACCGGTCGGCATCGGCGGGGTTACTGTAAGCCGTGCAACACTTCATAACGAGGACGAGATTAACCGAAAAGATTTGCGTATCGGGGATATGGTACTGGTTCAGAGGGCTGGTGACGTAATCCCGGAGATCGTGAAACCGATGATCGATCTCCGAAAAGGAAATGAACAGCCCATCCGCATGCCGGACCGTTGTCCTGAATGTGATCATGAACTTGTACGACCGGCTGACGAGGCCGTGACCCGGTGTCCCAATGCCCTTTGCCCGGCCCAGAGGCTGCAGTCTCTTATTCATTATACAGGCAAGGCCGGCATGGATATCGATGGCCTCGGGAAAAAGGTCATGGAACAACTGGTCTCGGAAGGACTTATTAAAGACATCCCTGATATTTACGAAATTAAGCCGTCTGATCTTATAGGACTTGAAGGGTGGGCCGAGAAATCGGCAGACAATGTTGTCCAGGCTATTCAGAGCAGCAAGAAAACCAATCCGGCCAAGTTTATTGCCGCCCTTGGAATCCGTCATGTGGGAGAAGTAACAGCCCGATTGCTTGAAGATCATTTTGTCATTCTGAACAATTTGATGAACGTAAGCGAGGCGGATTTACATGAGATCGAAGGGATCGGGGAACAGGTGGCAGGAAGCCTGAGTAAGTATTTTAATGACCCGTCTGTTCGGGAGATGCTGGAACGGCTGACGGCATTGGGCATGAAAATTATCCCCAGGTCTCCGGCAGCGGAACGGCTTCCCCTGGCCGGCCGTATCTTTCTTTTTACAGGATCGCTTAAGATTTCCAGAAGCGAGGCAAAGGCGCGTGTAAAAAAATTGGGTGGTCATGTGGCCTCCTCGATCAACAAAAAAGTCACTCATGTAGTTTGTGGACAAAAAACCGGATCAAAAGCGAAAAAGGCTCGGGAAATGGGCCTGAAAATTCTTTCCGAGGAAGAGTTTGAACTGGTTTTATCGGGATGAATGATTATATTGGCGCATGACTGCTGGTCAAGGAAAAATCGGCATGGCATCAAGACGGGTACACATTGTAGTTGAAGGCCGCGTGCAGGGAGTGTTTTTCAGAGCTTATACCAAGGAGGAGGCTCAGAAATTCGGCCTGACCGGTTGGGTCCGTAATCAGCGGGATGGGTCGGTTGAAGCCGTGGTTAAGGGTGATGGCGCCAAGGTTGAGCAGATGATTAAGTGGTTTCATAGAGGTTCCCCCATGTCTGCCGTAACCAGGGTGACCGTCACTGAAGAGAAGCCTGTGGGCGAGCACGCTGCCTTTGAAATACATTATTATTGACGCAACTTTCTGACTTGGTGTGTCTAACTGAATTTATTTATTTACAAGGCGTTATGCCAACTCAGAAAGTTGCGTTGTTAAGTTACACGATAGTTAGGGCTCAAGTAAAAATAACTTGTACATCTTCCATCTCATCTTCAGGCCGTTTTGGGCCGATTGTGAGGTTACAAAATCCTCAAATTAGCGCTGCTAGTCCTGCGGTTTTGTAACCTCACAAT
>JAYEJK010000057.1:0-5075 GCA_034660535.1 Thermodesulfobacteriota bacterium
TAATTCTTTCCTCACTTTGCATTGACGTTTTTTGCACGGACAAACAAGTTTGTCCATGCCACCCATCAGGCAGTTACAAAAAATGGTGCAAGGCTTTCCTCCCCCAAATCCGTTATAATCAGTATTTAACCAGATGTAAGCGCTTACAGGTTTAGTGTTTTCACTTTTTTCCTCTGTGAACGGTTACAGATAGACAAAGACCCGGGAGATGCGTATGATTGAGAAAATGATGAAAAATCTTGTGTGGCTGGGGCATTCTTCATTCTGCCTGAAGGCGGGTGGAAAAATTATCTATTTTGATCCATACCGGCTTTCAGGCAAACCCGCGCCGGCTGATATCATATTTGTCAGTCATGATCATTTTGACCATTATTCTCCGGAAGATATCGAGAAGATCAGGACCGATGACACGATTATTGTCACGGAACCCCAGGCCGGAGGCAAACTCTCCGGCAATATAATAATCCTGCAACCGGGTGAAAATTGCGAGGCCCATGGAATTCCGGTCGAGGCGGTTCCGTCATACAACACGAATAAAAAATTTCATCCGGAAGAGAACAGATGGCTGGGTTTTGTCATTACAGTTGATGGTGTGCGGATATATCACGCAGGAGATACGGACTACATACCCGCTATGAAGTCCATCAAGGCGGACATCGCCCTTCTGCCTGTATCCGGAACATATGTCATGACTGCTGAAGAGGCTGTCCGGGCTGCCCTTGACATCAATCCGCAAGTGGCGGTGCCGATGCATTACGGGACACACGCAGGGACTGAGGATGATGCGAGACGATTTGCAGAAGCCCTTGCAGGAAAGATCCAGGTAAAGGTGTTTCCTGCCTGGAAATAAGGTTTGAATGTGCCAACAATGCGTTATTTTCCAATAAATCTGGATATTTCCGGACGTCTGTGCAT
Source organism: Thermodesulfobacteriota bacterium (assembly GCA_034660535.1). Taxonomy (GTDB): domain Bacteria; phylum Desulfobacterota; class Desulfobulbia; order Desulfobulbales; family DAOVYS01; genus DAOVYS01. The sequence goes on from JAYEJK010000057.1 coordinate 916, forward strand.
CGTTGTCGGCGGCGGAAACGTTGCCGAAAGAAAAGTTGGGGGTCTTCTGTCATGCAGCGGGAGAGTCAAGGTAATAAGTCCTGATCTGACAGATGGGCTTATGGCGATAAAAGATGCCGGAGGATTGGTCTGGGAAGACCGGGCCTATCAGGAAGGCGATCTTAAGGATGCGTTTTTAGTCATTGCCGCAACAGATGACCCTGATGTGCAGGACAGGGTATTCCGCGAGACGGAAAAAGGAAATACACTGCTGAACGTGGCTGATGTGCCGGACAGGTGCAATTTTATTCTGCCTGCCGTTGTGCAACGGGGCGACCTTTCTATTTCCGTTTCAACGAGCGGCAAGAGCCCGGCGCTTGCCGGAAGGCTTAGGGAGGAATTTGAAGACCGGATCGGGCCGGAATACGAAATTCTTCTTAATCTCATGGGAGAATTGCGACAGGTTGTTTTAGCCCGGGGCCGTCCCCATGATGAAAACAAAATCCTGTTCAACAGGCTCCTGCATCATGAGATGGCGGAGTGGATCAGGGACGGTCAATGGGGCCGTATTGAAAATCACATCCGGGATGTCCTTGGCTGCGAGATTCAGCTCGACTGCCTGAATAAAAAAGATAGCCACCTGCGGTGAAGGCTGAATGTAAAAGGCTGAACCTTTAAAGTCGTCAACCTTTTTGATGTCTCGCAGATAGGCCGAGACTTCGGGCTTGATTGTCGGCCTTAAGCCTTAAGTCTAACCCAGATAAACTGGAAATTTTTAAAGGTCCTGGACTCTGTTCAGTACCCCCCTGAGGGGTATAAAAAACAAGAAAATTACCACTAAGGTACTAAATATCTTAAAAAGGTTAAATTTCGATACAGGCGGGAGTACAAGAAAATGCCCCTTTTTTTTACACTTATCCTTGCTGCTTACATCTGTGCCACAGTTGGATATATAGTTCATTTCGTAAATCGCGATAAAAGGTTCCGGACCATTGCCAGGGGCATAATGATTGTCACAGGAATCTTTCATACTCTCTATTTCGTCGGCCGTTATTTCCATGTCGGCCATACACCGCTGACCAGCCACCATGAGGCGATATCCTTCTTTGCATGGTCCCTCACATGGGCCTTTCTTTCCTTTCGATGGCGTTACCGGATTAAGAATTTCGGTGCATTTGTAAGCCCGATAGTAACGGCCCTCATGTTTATTGCCGCCTTCTCTTCACATGAGGTTTTTGAACTGCCCCCCTCCCTTCAGAGCCTCTGGCTTCCCGTGCATGCCTCAATTGCTCTCGCGGCCAACGGGTTTCTTGCGCTTGCCTTCAGCGGGGGTATCATGTATTTGATCCAGGAAAGGGAACTCAAAAAGAAACGATTCGGTTTTTTTTATACTCGACTCCCTTCTCTGGAGGCCTTAGATACTCTTAACCACCACTGCCTTACCATCGGTTTTTCTTTACTCACATTAGGCATCATCACTGGCTCCTTCTGGGCAAAGCAGGCATGGGGAACATACTGGCATTGGGACCCCAAGGAGACGTGGTCGCTTATCACGTGGTTTTTTTACGCCGCCCTGATCCACCAGCGTTTTGCAGTGGGCTGGAGGGGAAGACGGGCTGCAATCATGTCCATTATCGGGTTTTCAGCCGCACTCTTCACCCTGTGGGGGGTGACTTTTCTGCTGGGGGGAATACATTCCTATGTTGGCTGAACGTATAATGGTTCTTGGCGTCAATCACAAGACCACACCCGTGGAGATTCGGGAAAGGCTTGCCTTTTCAGATCCCCGGGAACCGCTTCAAAAATTTTTTTCCATTCCAGGGGTTGAAGAGTGCTGTTTTCTTTCAACATGTAACCGGGTAGAAATCTTTTTCGTGGGCAATCCGGCAGACTCCACCAAGGCCGAAATTCGGAATATGCTGTTTGCGAACAGTGGTGTCACGGATAAGGAGACAAAACGCTACACCTTTTTATTCCAGGAAACCGAGGCCATCACCCACCTGTTCAGGGTGGCGGCAAGCCTTGATTCCATGATCGTGGGCGAGACCCAGATACTGGGGCAGCTGAAACAGGCATTCCGCGATGCTATGGAACAGAATTGCACCGGGATAATCCTGAACCGTTTTATCCAGAAATCTTTTTCCGTGGCAAAACGTATCCGTACGGAAACAAAGATTGGAAGCAGTGCGGTTTCAATAAGTTACGCTGCCGTAGAACTGGCAAAGAAGATTTTTGGAAACTTAAAGAATAAAAAGGTGCTCCTGATCGGGGCAGGCGAAATGGCCGAACTTGCGGCAGAACACCTTATCACACAGGGAATTGGTGAAGTCATTGTAGCCAACCGCACCTTTGAACGGGCCGTGAAGCTTGCCCGCCGCTTCAACGGCTCAGCAGTGGCGCTTAGCGAACTGATACCTCAGATCGAGATCGCCGACATTATCATCAGTTCCACAGGCGCCCCGGACCTGGTTTTGCGCAAACAAGACGTAAAACCGATCATGCGGCAGAGAAAAAACCGCCCCCTCTTTCTGATCGACATAGCGGTTCCGCGGGATCTGGACCCGGAAATTAACGATTTTGATAATGTTTACCTCTTTGACATTGATGATTTACAAAATGTGATTGAGGTCAATAAGTCTGAAAGGCAGAAAGAGGCTGATAAGGCCGAACGAATCGTTACGGAAGAGACATTGAAATTCATGCAGTGGCTCGAAAATTTTGAAGTCACTCCCACCATCGTGGCAATCAGAGAAAAGGCTGACGCCATAAGAACCGCAGAACTTGCAAAGACACTGTCGCAACTTAAGGATCTATCTCCCAAAGAAATAAAATCCATCGAAATTTTGACCACATCTTTGGTCAACAAACTCCTCCATGATCCACTTAACTTTCTGAAATCAAACGGTGCTTCGGATGAGAAAGAGATGAAACTGGACCTGACCAGGAAGATTTTCGGCCTTGATACCGAGGCCCGGCGGTCCTCCAAACCGACCAAGCCCGGCCGGGAATTTAGGGGACGTCCTTAAATAAATAATTTGACATGAATCTTTTTGCATAGTAGCTTTCGCAACATGCCCAGATCAGCACGCCTAGATGCCCATGGTGTTTTACACCATGTCATAATCCGTGGAATAGAACGTCGAAAAATCTTCAAACACAAGAAAGATCGCGACGATTTTCTTGCGCGATTAGCTGTACTTCTCCCAGAAACCAAGACAAACTGTTATGCATGGGCATTCATGACGAACCATGCCCACTTTTTATTTCAAACCGGAAATGTTGGACTCTCAACTTTGATGAGGAGACTGCTCACCGGATATGCGGTAAGTTTTAACCGTAGGCATAAACGGCACGGCCGGCTTTTACAAAACCGGTATAAATCGATTATTTGCCAAGAGGATATGTATTTGAAAGAGCTGGTCCGTTACATCCATTTGAACCCGCTGAGAGCAAAAATCGTATCCGACCTTTCCGTTTTGAACCACTACCCCTACTGCGGACATAGCGTGCTGATGGGAAAAAGAAAACGGAAATGGCAAGACGTCGACTATGTATTGAAATACTTTGGTACGACAATTCGGGAGGCTCGGAAAGAGTATTTTCTCCATATGCAGGCCGGAATGAATCAAAGGCGACGTCCTGAACTGACAGGCGGCGGTTTGATACGCAGTCTTGGCGGTTGGGAAGCAGTGAAGAAGATGCGCCTGAAGGGACAGGATCGTATCAAAGGAGACGAGCGGATACTTGGGGATACTGATTTTGTCAATTCACTCCTTTCAGGGGCTGAAGAAAAAATATCGCGTCAACAGGAATTGAAAAATAAGGGATACGATATCAAGAAGGTTGCAGAAAGAGTTGCAACGATATACGGCATGGACTCTCGGGACATAATGTCAAAAGGTCGACAGCAGCAACGGGTTGTTGCCAGAAGTCTCCTTTGTTATTGGTCGGTACGGGAGCTGGGAATGTCGCTGTCGGAACTAGCCGGTCTTCTTGGGATGAGTTCTCCCGGGGTAGGATACGCTGTTCAGAGAGGGGAGACTATTGCAAGAGACAATGACTATCAATTGATCGGATAGTTTTTATTTATTAATTTTTCTCTTTTTGAAATTTGTTTTCCGTTAATGCAGGGATAGGATTTAGTACCTTAGTGGTAATTTTCTTGTTTTTTATACCCCTCA
>JAYEJK010000058.1:0-5062 GCA_034660535.1 Thermodesulfobacteriota bacterium
AGGCCTCACTGCAACGCATCTTGAAGCGATCCCAAGTACTCGAAATCCTCAAAAGAGCGCTGCTATTCCTCCGGTTTCGAGCACCAGGGATCACTCCAACCTGCATCACATTGAAACCTTAAAATGTGAAGTTATTTCTGAGCCGACCCTTAGAAAATATTTTCGTGAAGGTACTTATACCTCCTCGACAAAAGTTAACACTTTAAAGTGTGTATTTCACAAAAGAGGATGTCAAGAAAAATTTGTGGTGTGGTGAATAGATATTGGGGAGTTATTTATGAATTTATACCCCAGGGGGGTACTGAAAATAGTCCAGGACCTTTAAAAATTCCAGTTTATCTGGGTTAGGTTAGATTCGGAGTCTGCGCTTACCTGGTCGGCTCGATTGAACAAAATCCTTAGGCGTAGCAGGGCTACGCCTAAGGATTTTGTGAATTCAGAATAGTTTTTCATTGACTTTTATTTCAATTTTTCCTAACTTGAGTTCTGCTTTTTTTGTTCAGGTGCTTTTAATCGAGCATAACAGGGAACTTGGTGAAAATCCGGGACGGGCCCGCCGCTGTGATCGGGGACGAACGTTGCACTAATGTCACTGGCTTTTTAGCTGGGAAGGCGCAACAAGTAGGAAAATCCGAGAGTCAGAAGACCTACCTGAGCATATAGTTCGTCGACTGCGAGGACGGCACCTCGCCACGAACAGAAATTTACATATAGTTCCTTAATACAGGTGGCGTGAATAGTACGACGCTATTAAGGAATTTCCGGATAATAAGGGATATCCCGGATCGAACATATCGATCCGGGATTTTTTTTTGCCCTTTAGGAGGTTTGAGTTTGAATCGTTACATGACTTTTATTCTGGCTATGGTTCTGGGAGTTTTGGTCACGGAGCCGGTAAAAGCAGAAAACAGCGATATAGGCAGGCAAGTCAAAAAGCCTGTGCGTGAGGCCGTCACCATCCGTCAGGATACTCAAAAGGAGGTTGAGGCGTGGACAGGGGAACGGCAAAAGCTGTTGGCTGAATATGAACGGCTTCAATGGGAACAGAAGCGGCTCCAAAAGGAAAAAAATGAACGGCTGCAAAAAATAGCAGCAGCCGAGAAGCGTATAACGTCCAAAGAAAAGGAGCTTGCTGATATGTTTCAAATTTCCTCTCAGATCCAGCCGTTTCTTCAGGAGGCGCTGACATGGCTTGAACAACACCGGAGTGATGACCTGCCGTTTCTGGTTGATGAACGGCGGCAGAGGCTCGCCGGATTGACCGATTTGATGGAAGATCCCGAGGTGGCGGTCAACGAACGATTCCGTAAGGTCATGGAAGCGTTGCTGGTGGAGGCGGAATACGGCCATACAATCGAGGTCTGCCGGGAGACCATTGCTGTTGACGGAGAGTCCATGCTGGTCAATATCTTCCGTTTGGGGCGGGTGAGTCTGTTTTATCAAAGTCCGGACGGCAAAACATGCGGTTATTTCGATGTGGCTGAGGCCGGCTGGCGGCCCCTTGCTCCAGCGCATAATCGTGCGATTCAAACAGCCGTCAACATTGGCGCTAAGCGGCAGCCGGCGGAACTGTTGAGCCTGCCGATTGGAAAGATCACGATCAGATGAAACAAACTTTGCTTTGGATAGGGTTAGTCTTGTTTTCGCTGTTTATTGCAATCGGCACGGCCCAGGCCGAAGATATGCGCGATGCCTGGATACGGGCGCAACAGGTAAAACAGGAAATGTTCAGAAAGGCTGCCGAGGAAAAACAGGCAGCCCAAGAGGAGGCCGACCAAAACCTGGCACGGATTGCAAATGACCGCGCAGCGCTGAAAAAGACCGTGGCCTCACTTCGGTCGGGGAATAAGCAACTTGATCAAGGCATAAAAATATTACAGAAAAAATCACACCAGCTTCTGACAAGGGAAAAAGAGCTGGCCGTGCAGTTGGCTGAAATGGATAGCGTTCTCCGTGAAGTGGTTGGACTTATCCGGGTTAATGCCAAGGATATTACCGGGCTGATCGAACAGAATCCGCAATCCGCGCTGTATGACCGTGAAGACGGATTTCTTCAGGCTATTGCCGGTCAAAGCAAATTTCCTGGAATGGACGATATCCGGCGGATGGTAGACATCCTGCAACAGGAAATCAGGGAAACGGGCGAGGTCAGCCTGCAAAAAGGACTCATTGTCAACCGTGCGGGCAAGGAAATCAAGGCCGATATTCTCATGCTGGGCAGTTTTACGGCCGCCTACCGGATAGACGGGGAAACGGGCTTTTTGAATTATTCGCCATCCGGCCGGAAGCTTTTTGCCCTGTCCCGGTTTCCCGACAGCCGCATGCAAAAGCAGCTTTGCCTGTATATGGACGGCAAAGGAGCATCCGTGCCCATGGACATCTCCCGCGGCGGAGCCCTGCGCCGGCTGACCCACGAATTAAGCCTTCTGGATCAGGTCCCCAAGGGCGGGCCCCTTATCTGGCCCATTTTGGCGATACTGGCCCTGGGCATCGCCATTATTATTGAACGAATTATTTTTTTCCTGCGCAAAAGGTTTGACAGTGATGATTTCATCCAAAAAATCAATAAGTTTGCTTTGTGCCGGCAATGGGATGAATGTCGGAGGATCTGCAGCCGTTATAAAACCAAACCCGTTGCCCGTGTGGTGGCTGCGGGTCTGGATTGTCGTCACATGGGCCGTGAAGAAATCGAAAACGGTTTGCAAGAGGCAATTTTAAGTGAAATGCCGGCCATGGAACGATTTCTGTCCACCCTGGGTATGTTGGCCGCCATCGCACCTTTACTTGGACTGCTCGGTACGGTCACCGGCATGATTGACACCTTTCATGTCATGACTTTGTTCGGTACCGGCGACCCTCGCATGATGTCCGGCGGTATTTCCGAGGCTCTGGTGACCACCATGTTGGGGTTGTCCGTGGCCATTCCAATTATGCTGGCCCACACCCTGCTCAGCAGAACGGTGGATAACATGATCGGTCAAATGGAAGAAAAAGGGGTGGCCTTTGTCAATATCGTGCATAAGAGTCGCAGCGCCCCATGACAGCACCTGTGAACACCGGCAGGGCAAGGGGTTTGCGATCCTGAAGGACTTTTGCTGCTACGTGATTGGTTACTATGGATTTAATGCTGGAAAATTATTTTCGGCTGGCGGAATACATGCGGAGCGGCGGTGTAGTCATGCTGCCACTGGCCTTGGTCAGCGTGGCTATGTGGCTGTTAATCATCGACCGGGTCCTGTTTTTTCGAAGGCTGCAATATAAACCAATGAGAGCGCAGACAGCCTTGGACCATATCAAGTCTGATCGGATGCCTGATCCTAAGCAATACCGGGGAGCCATTTCCCTGCTGGTGGCAACATTTCTCAGCCGGCGCAGCGCCGACCCTGAGCTGGATCGTTTTATTCTCGATGAAACCGTGCTGCAACTGAATCGCTCTCTGACCGCTTACCTTAATGTCATCGGGGCCCTGGCCGGTATTGCCCCTTTGCTTGGACTGCTGGGTACGGTCACCGGTATGATCGCCACCTTTGATATTCTCGCCGTTTTCGGGACGGGCAATGCCAAGGCTATGGCCGGCGGAATTTCCGAAGCGCTTATTACCACGCAAACCGGGCTGTTGGTAGCTATTCCCGGCTTGTATATGAAAGGTCTTCTAGATCGCCGCGCCCGCGTCCTCAGACAAAGAATCGCCTCGGTCGGGTATTGCCTGTGGCGGCAATTGTGAAGGGGTTCAGGGGGTAGGGAGCTGTTCCATGTTGAACATAACCACAGTCAGAAGAAAAAACAGGGCTGTCCTGGAACTGAATATCGCACCGCTCATCGATATGGTGTTCATCCTGCTCATTTTTTTCCTGGTGACTACCAGTTTTGTCAAGGAAACCGGTATCAGTGTCAACCGTCCGGTGGCATCCACGGCAATCAGCAAGGCCAAGGCATCCATCTTGATCGGTGTGGATCAGGAAGACCGGGTCTTTATGGACCATAGAGAAATTGATGTGCGCGCCGTGCGGGCTAATGTGGAACGAGCCTTGGCTGAAACTCCGGAAGCGGCAGTGATTGTAGTGGCTGATAGAGCCAGCAGGACCGGTATTGCCATCAAGGTGATGGACGGCTGCCGTATGGCAGGCGCTAAAAACGTCTCCCTTGCGGCCAGCCTGCCGGATGGCCGATAATGGTTACACAAAGACCCCACGGCGCCTACCTGCAAGTCACCATGCGCCGCAGCCGCCGGACCTGGATTTGGTCTGCGGTCATTGCCCTGACTATGAATTTGGCTCTGTTTACCATGATGCCTCATTTGTTGCACCGGTCTTCCTCTGCGCCTGTTTATGAACAATTGCCGGATCAGATATCTGTAATCCGTATCAAACGGCCTGATTCAGAGGTGCGGCAAAAAACCGTTAAACCGCCTGAACCGCCGGAAAAAAAGGTGCAACCCCAGGCCAAAGCGCCAGCTGTCCGGCCTATAAAAACCACCTTGATGCTGCCCTTTGACCTCAATTCCCGGCTGCCTGTCGATCCGGCTGAACTGACTCTGCCGGATATGGAAACTGTTGCCGTCTCCATGCCGGATCTGCAATCCATTATCGGGCTGGGACAACTGGATGCGCCGTTGATATCCCTGGCCAGAATACCGCCGGTCTATCCTTTGCGGGCCAAACGGGACGGCATTGAAGGCTGGGTAAAAATTGAATTTGTGGTCAACGAGCAGGGCAATGTGGACAGTGTGACTATTATCAAGGCCCAGCCTTCCGACATTTTCAACCAAAGCGTGATCCGTTGTGTTTCCAAATGGCGTTTTAAGCCCGGCACAGTGGAGGGTATGCCGGTCAAGTTCCAGGTAGAGACAACGGTTCGCTTCAAACTGGAGTAAACGTAACGGTTACGAGTGAGACTGATGTACTGTCAACGAGTTCCATTCATTATCAAGCAGGTATTTAGTAAATATTCGGGTACGTATGGAAAACTTTAAAAAACCAAGGAATGTAAATGTTTGGCAGTGCTTCATATGCACGCGATCAGGCTGGAGAACTATAGTTGGCTATGTGAACCAGCCTGATCG
>JAYEJK010000059.1:0-4289 GCA_034660535.1 Thermodesulfobacteriota bacterium
TGATTCGAGTCATGCGCATTTATGAAATCGCCTGGTCACCGAGCCAAAAAGGAGACACGGACAAACAAGTTTGTCCATGCCACCCATCACCCATCGCCTCCCCCAAATCCGTTATAATCAGGATTTTATCAATGTCAAAGGTTTATTTGAGTGGAACCTTGAACCCGGAACCTATGTAAAAGGTCCTTTTACCTCTCATCTTGCAATCTCCTGCCAGTTAATGATACGGTCGTTGCCGCGGTAGATGCCGAATTTGGCCTCGGCTGACGGATCAGGCGAGAGGTAGACTGGGAAGGTAAAGGTGAAGTTCACCTCGCCGCCGGGCTCGCCCTGGTCTCCGGTCGGTGTGAGGGTGATGGTGCCATAGCCGCTGTTCAGTGTGACCGGAGAAGAATCAGGCGAATCGGTTGTTGTTACTCCGTCAACAGCGTCCGTTGATTTTGAGTATGTGTAAGACGTACATCCATCGTCTTCATTCACCACCCAGCCTGATCCATCATAATATTCCGCATAAACCGGGATTTCCAAAGGCCGCAGGTTGTCCACCGGTCCATATGTATTCACGGCCGCTGCTCGTCCGTACCGGATCTCCGATCCCGCGAGGCTGATATTTTTTGGAGTGCCGAGATCGTTGGCAGCCACATTGTCGCCATCACTTACCGCGTTAAGTGTGATGTCAATCCCAGGCGTAAACGGGCTGATCAGGGCATTTGAGTTGCGGGTATAGGTAAAGGTGTCATTCCCAAGGGTATGGATCACAGGGTTTCCGGTTGTGTTCCAGGTCGGAGAACCGTCCTGAATTGCGCTTATATCAACGAGCGGTCCTTGGGCGCCCAGTTGAGTGCTGTCATGGGTCGGATAAGTAAGAGACACGGCGCCGCCTGGATTAAGATACTGGAAATTGTCTTTGTAATTTGCAAGCAGATTGTCGTCCGCCCCGAATGCCGTAATACTGATAGCCGGATTAATGGTATAGCTGCGCTGATGGCCTGTGTATATAAAGGATGTACCAGTAGAGCAGCTCTCATCAAGCAGACCGGACTGGATAATTGATGTTGAAAGGTAAGAGGGGATAAAGCGCCCGATGTTCACGCTTGCCTTTCCCGGGATCTCTTCGGCTGTGCCAAGATAACCGGCGGCCTGGGCTGTGAGCGTAATAATACCCACTTCATTCCATTTGAGATTATTGTCCGTGGCCGTGCCGCCGCTGTAGTCGGCCTGCAACACCCCGCCGCCTGACAGGATGCCGTTTGCGCCGCCTGAAGGTTCCACAAGTGTGTGTGTAACAGTCGTGTTCCATTCAAAATTTGCAATCACACTGTTATCCGTTATATCCGAATCGCTGTCCTGGATACCGTCATCCGCCTCAACGCCATTGTCGTCATCCGCGGACTCCCATTCCACTGCCGTGATATCAGCTTGAAAAAGAGTGCCCGCGCTAATAAAGTCATTACCCGTATGATCTGCTGCCTGGGGATTGGAGGTTGCGCCTGATTGAATGGAACCTGAATCAATTCTCAGCGCAAACGGTCGTACCAAAAACGTATTCGTGTTGCCGTTAAGATCATCGGAAATGCCGTTAACATCACTGTCTCCATCACCATCTTCATCTCTTACATGTAAGGCCCAGAGGCCTATATCAGGAAAATCAACGCTGACCGAGGCCACGCCATTGGTAAAATTGATCAGTATGCTAACCGCGCCGACCTCGTTGGCGCCAATGGTTGTGTTGTTTACTTTGGGCGCTGCCCCGCCCGGATCGGAACCATCCCGCGCCACCCACCATTTCAGGGTCTTAAGGCCGGTATAATCCGTCATTATTCCGCAGCCGCCGGCTGTAGCCCGAATCGTAACAAAAGTTGGAGCGCCTGCAAAATAATGGGATCTGCCCACAATCTGCGTCTCAACATTGTCCACATCCAGGTCCGATCCATCCGCATCCACCTGTAATCCTCCTGCCAGATATACGAGTGGTGAACTACTGCCTGTTGCCGAGCCGTCATCAACATCTATGGTGAGTGTTTCCGCATGCGAGTTGTACAGATTTAACACAGCCACACCGGCATCGCCGGCCACAAAGGTGTATTGAACAGTGCCGTTGTCATCACTGTCCGGATCAGGGTTTAAGATACCCAGGGCCGTGTTTTTGGACCAGTCGCCGTTCTTGGTTGAGGTGGTAATTGTTATGGTGCCCAGATAGTCGGTAAAAGTGGTTTTCCCCTGCTTTGCGGTTATTGTTACAGGTGTTGACCCGCATGCCGAAGTAGAGCCGCCATGAGAGATTGTAAAGGAATCAGGACCTGGATGCGTTGGGGTATAGGTGACCACCACATAGATCTGACTGATCTGGGTGACACCGCCCTTGATCAAAAAAATACCGATTTCAAGGGTGTCGATATCCGTATTTGTCCAGGAAAGCCCGGTCCAGGTTTGGCTGAATTGTGTCCAGCTGCCGGCATCGGCTTGCTCAGCGCCATCGACATAGGACGCATCTATTCCCACCCGTTGATAGCTGAGCTGAAATTTGGGAGGCGGGGTGCTTACTTTCAGGATAGTTGCATAGACCGTTATTTCACTCACTGTGGCCCCTGAGGGAATCAGGCCGTCATCATTAAGATCAAACATCTCCCGTTTATTTTGATTATTTTTCGCATTCTCAATATAGCTGGTACCGTTGTCAGCAGCCGCTGGAGCTCCGGTGTGCGCATTGCCTGCCTGGTCGTTCATGCAGTCAAAATTATCCGTACAGGTCCCTTGAATACCGTTTGTAAAGGTATTTGCCGTACCATTGGCTGCCGGATGCAGAGTAATCTGATCCGCGCGACTCTCTTTCAAGCCAATAAAATTAATCAGTAATAGCGCAAAAAGAGGTGTCAGGAAGAATGTTATTGTCCGGTTGCGGTTGATCATTTCATCACCTCAGGGTCCGTTCAAAAAAAATTGCTAACACATTGATTAAATTAAGTGTAAAATATTTTTTGACAAATAGACATTCAATATGTTGCCGCCTTCGTAAAAAAAGGAAACTGCAAGGAAACTGCCATGACTGTTAACAATCCCAAAAGAGAAATTGTGGTGGTCACAAAAGAACGAATATTTTATGGCGCGCTGACCACCAGAGGCAGGACCGAAAAGACATCCACCACCAGTCTCATCGACCTCCTGTCCAATCCTACCAAAATACAATCAGATGAAAAAAAGGTGCCGGTCCACCACAGCGATCTGATTTACATGTCCGATGCGCGGATTCACACAATAAAGGATGATACTTATCAGCAGAGGCAGAAGGTCTATATCCCGACGCACTCTATTATTTTCTCTTTTGAATCCGGGCAAAAGGGCTACAAGGCAGACCCGGATTTTAAATTGCAGGCCCTTATGGAGCAATATCAGGGAGAACACCTTTTGATCGGCATGGGCGAATATTCATTTGAAGGCTGGAGTAATAATTTCTTTGGCAGATATCATAAATCCAATATAGATTTTATTGCGATCATCAATGCAACAATAAAATTTACCACTGAATACAGGCCCGAGTTGAGTAACAAAAAATTTTATGCGCTCAATAAAAGCAAGATTGATCATGTTGCGATTGTGGGTGGGTGATAAGTCCACCCTACCCCTGCCCTCTACCCCCCTTACATCCTGAGTAATTGCGCGTATGGTTAATAATACCCCGATATCTAATCAACAGAGCGGCTACACCCTGATAGAAATAGTCATGGTCATAGTCATACTTGGTGTTCTGACTGTCGTTGCTGCTGTGAGATGGCCTACCGGCATGGGTGAGGATGCGGCAGTGCTCGAATTTAAGCGGGCAGTGCGTTATGCCCAGCATACGGCCTTGACCCGGCAATATATTTCATCCGGTAAAGCCTGGGGGATCACGGTTTCAGGAAACAGATATACGGTTCAGCGCGCCGATGGTACACCCCCGGCCGTGGTTGACTACGTAAACCGTTCTCTTCCCGGAGATACTTCAGTCGGTCCGAACGGAACATCCGTCTGGTTCAACGGTACAGGGGAACCGATAGACAGTGGTTCCGGCTTTCCGCTTGGCGCCCAAGTCACTTTTAACATCGGCGTCAGCGGTCGTATTAACGTATGCCCTGAAACAGGGTATGTTATGAAGGGGGGGTCATGTCCGTAAACGTAAGGGGGCACAGCCGATTACACATGGCCGGGTTTACCCTGATTGAACTGGTGATGACTATTCTCATCCTGGGATCGGTCTCTTTAATCCTCATCCCTTTTTTCAACTCGATCACGCGCAGTTCAGACCCGATTAT
>JAYEJK010000059.1:4389-6298 GCA_034660535.1 Thermodesulfobacteriota bacterium
ACAGCCGATTACACATGGCCGGGTTTACCCTGATTGAACTGGTGATGACTATTCTCATCCTGGGATCGGTCTCTTTAATCCTCATCCCTTTTTTCAACTCGATCACGCGCAGTTCAGACCCGATTATCAGGCAGCGTGCCGTGTCCCTTGGACAGACAATGATGGATGAAATATGCGGCAAACGATGGGATGAAAATACCCCGGTCGGCGGTGGGGCGATCGTCAGTGTTGAAAGCCCTGTCCCCACGAGCAGAGGAGGCACAGCACTGACTGGCGCCGATCCTGTCACAGCCATTGCCACGGAGGAAGGGAGCCGGACGGATTATGACGACCTGGATGACTATAATGGTCTGAGCGAGACAGACACCTTTTTAGATCAACTGGGCGGGACTTTTACCTGGACCGGCTATTCCAGGACGGTTTCAGTAGAGTATATTGCCAGTGATTCGTCCCCTATTGATGAAAACACGCCCATAGCCGGGGGAACCACTGACAGCAAACGCATAGTGGTGAACGTTACAACCCCCTTACAGGAGACCTTTGTCTTTGTCGCCGTACGTTGCAACATCTGATGTAAGCGTGCGGATGGGGCACTGATGAACGCTGTAGGAGCGAGCTTGCTCGCGAACAGGACCGGCAGCTATTGACGAACAAAATTCGCGAGCAAGCTCGCTCCTACACTCTACAGTTATGAGCTCAGAATTGAAAAATTCATCCGGATTCACCTTAATAGAGCTGGTTATCGTTATCGTGATCTTAGGCGTGCTTGGTGTGATGGGATCGGATTTCATCAGCAGCGCCTTTAAGGGGTTTTCCGCTACCGACGCCCGCATGGAGATGTATGAAGAGGGAAAAATCGCATTGGTACGCATGGAAAGGGAGATTCACAACGCTATACCAAACGGCGTCAACCTGGCGGCGGCTAATGAGCTGCAACTAGGGGTGATTGATGAACAGGAAATGCGCGTGCAGAACCTATTCGGCAGGTATACCGAGCTATCAGCCGATTTCCCCACCCTTACCCTGACTGATAATGACGGCGCCGCCTCACCCCAGATCAACTGGGTCGTGTCGCTGTATAACCGCAACTGGTCTGATTTTAATGGAGGTTCACGTCTTTTCAGCGTGACCGGTGTCTCAGCCAATGAAATGACATTCGGCGTCAACTTAAATGATCCCTCCCCCAGCCGGCGCTATTATGTTGTAGACAAGGCGGTCAGCTATTTCTGGGATTCAACGGATAATACATTATACAGGTCCGTTGCCACTGTCAGCGCTGCCACCGGGGTTGGTTCATTCTCCACCAAATATCCTTTGGCAACACATATCAACAATCTGCAGTTCCAATACGCGGCCGGGACTCTGGCCCGTAACGGACTGGTTATTATTGATATGGTCATGGCGCGAGGAGCAGAAGAGATCAGTTTCCACAAGGAGATCCATATCCGTAATGTTCCGTAAACAGAAAAACAACATCATGGGATGGCTAGGCAATAATCAGAAAGGCTTCGGGCTGCTGGCCGCTATTTTTGTTATCGTGGTGGTGGCCATGTTCGGAACGCTCATCGTTCGTTACACAATCAGCGGGGCCACCTCTTCTGTTGACGATTACCTCTGGGCACAGGCTCTATATTCAGCCGAATCCGCAGCTCAATTAAAAATACTCGATTATGACAACGGCGGCGCCGGGACTTTTTCCCTGCCTCTGGTAATAAATAAATCAAACACCGTTTCAATCATCGACGATTTTACCGCACCCGCAACCCCAGCCACCCTAAGAATTACAGCAACTCGCCTAAATATTACCCGTGAAATTGAAATAAGATATCTGCTTCAATAGGGGCAGCCCTAGCCCTAGCCCTGCCCTTTGCCAATAAATACTGTATCGGGTAAACAGATAAAAAAAACA
>JAYEJK010000059.1:6398-9957 GCA_034660535.1 Thermodesulfobacteriota bacterium
CCAGCAGAGACAAAAAAAATATAAGCTGGCGCTGGTTTTGGTGCTGATATCCGCAGGGATTGCCTTTCTGTACATGGAAAGTCCCCTGATCTTAGACAGGTTGGACAAAGCCGGTCTGTCTAATGAGCAAAAAAGCCGGAAGGTCCAAAAGCAGCCGGTTGCCGACCAGGCAGAGCAGGCCGCTTTAATTGAGCCGGTCCATCCGGCCCGGGATAATCAGACGGAACAGGAGATGATCAAGTTGAACAACCAGGGAGCCATGCTGGTGCAGAAACAAGACTATTGGAATGGAATTTATTATCTGGAACAGGCAAAAAAGATGCAGCCGGAACAGATAGAGCCGCTTTTGAACCTGGCGGTGGCATTCAGCGAGATGGGACTCTATACTCTGGCCTTCAATCTTCTTGAGCAGGCTCATCATCTGGCCCCGAATCATCCCCTTTTGCGCAGCAACCTGGATATTCTTGCCCAAGCCGGTATTTTTAACGGGTCAAATAAACCTTTGAACCCTGAACCTTGATGGACTCGTAAAAAGTCCATCGTACCGAATAAGATGGCTAAGTAAAAAGTTCGATATCCAAGGAGTAGTAATTTTTCAGGTACGAGGCCATACATGTGGTATGCCTCGTGCCTGAAAAATTGCTGCGACGCAGTAGATCGGACTTTTCACGACGCCATCAACCCCTGGAACCTATGAAACTTATTCCGCGCAGAAAAAAATTTTATGTCTTGGCGGGTGATACAAAGATATCGGTTCTTGCTGAATTGACCAGGACCTCTTCTCTTCCCGCGCATCGGATTATCGCCACGGCCCAGGGGCAGCTCTATGAAGAGAGCACCATAAAGAGTCTCTTATCCGCCAAGTCCATGCCAAAAGGAGATGTTGCCGTTGCCTTGCCCCTGTCATCATTTGAAACGGTCAACTTTCCCCTGCCGCCAATGGTTGAATCGAGTGTGGGAAAGGCTGTTCCCTATCATCTGGGCAAGGCAATCAGCACACCGCTGAATCAACATATCTACGATTGGCAAATCACCAGCCGCCGGAAAGAGGAGCTCCAGATCACCGCCTATCTGTTTCCTGTTAAATCCTTTGACCTGATACGCGAGAATCTCAAAACCGGGCAGCTTGAAATTAAATATCTGGAAGCGGATGTGTTTGCCGCCTTTGCATATCTTTCCCAGGATCAGCGGCTCACTCCAAAAGAAACCAGTCTCTGTGTTCTGCTCTGGCCGGAAGACATATCATTAGCTGTTTTTGATAAGGGATCTCTGACCCTGGTGCGGACCGTGGCTACCCCAAAGCCTGATTTAACCTATGGCGAGGTTCCGGAACCAGAGGGAGAAACTTTGGAGGAGACTCCGGAGGAGCCTGAACCTGAAACGAAATCATCTCTTATGGCGGACAGTGAAGTTGATTCCATCCTTAAGGGGTTTGATCTCTATGGGGGGGGGATAGATAAAGAGCCGGATAACAGCCTTTCAGCCAATAATGGGGATGATCTCTCCCTCTCCCTTGAGCGTGTTGAAGAAGTGGCGGCGCCCCCTGCGCCCAAGCCGGCAATACCGGCTCCCCGGGTATCGACCTGGCCTGACTACATCCAGAACGTGGGTCTCGAAATTATGAGAACCAGGGATTATTACTCTTCCATTATTAAAGGAGACCCGATCAAAAAGGTTGTGGTAGGTGGCGCGGAAGATTTCTGGGAAGATTTCCTGGAGATGACAAGCAAGACGGTAGAGATTGATATTGAACCGCTGGCCCGCGCGACTTTGGAAAAGGTATGCTCCTCTTCTCTTGCCGCCGTTTGCATCGGCGCTGGAATCAGGTGACACTTATGTTGCTGCAACGGATCAATCTTGTACCCCAAAAGCCTTTATCTGAAAAAATAAAGCAAGTTACACCTTGGATAGCCAGCTCTTTGTTGGTGGGGGTTGTTGCTTTAATTTTCGTGCAATATCATCTTGTTAATTCAAGACTGACTGACAATGAAAAACAATTGGCCACCCTGAAAAGCCGACATGATCAGACAACCCGATTGCAGGCCGAAATGGCGGTATCCCGACGCAAAGCCGAGGCGCGGCGCAGGAATTATAACGAACTTAAGGCCAGAATAAGCAAACTCTCTGTACCGCGAGTGGAAAAAAACCGTTTTTCACAGGTGTTGAGCCGGATCACTAAAGTCATACCAGCAACAGTCACATTTGATGTTATTTCTTTTAATAATAAGATCGGGATGATATCCGGGATTGCGACGGGCCCCAAAGATTTACCCTATTTTGTCAAAAATTTAAAAAAAGAGCCGGTTTTTAAAGATGTTGCTTTACTGAATATTGCCAGAGATTTCGCTGACGACAACCAATACCGGCTTTTCTTTAACATAAAATTTGAATTGATGTAAACGCTTACATTCCGGGGGGGGCGCAACTTCGTACCCCTGGTGAACGGTTATGAATTGATATGAAAACGCTTCTCAAATTTATTAAAATTTTCCAGGAGATCTATTATCTGCTCCGCAATGATGCTGAAAGCCGGGCTTCCTTAAGAATTCTGATCCTTGGAATAGTATGCAGCTTATTTGTAGGCTATGGCGGCAAATCCGTATTTCTGGACCCCCAGCAAAAGTCCTTACAAAAAAACCTGGCTGAACTGACGCAATTTGAGGCGCCAAAGGACGACGTAACGATGATGCTTACAGGGGCGATCAGTAAATTTGAGAGAGAACAAGAGGAGATTGCTAAGAAAATCGCTGTACTGAATCTCAAGGAAAGTTATCTTAAACAGCATTGGGACAGCCTGGCCGACCCTGAACAGTTCACCAGGATTATCCTGACTCTGCTACCCGGGGCGCCGGTGGATATCCGGGAAAATATCGAGGAAATGCAATCTGTTGCATCCCAGACACTAAACGGTTTTGAACTGTGTTCGGTAACCCTTAGTGGTGACACGGAATTCCGGAATATTTTTACCTACCTGCAGTACTTGGAAAAACGCCCGGAGATAGGGGTTGTCGACAAGCTGGAAATAAAAAGTCTGCCGATTGAGAAAAACGAATTACAGGCCAGGATCCATTTCAGCCTGTTGGCGGGAAGATTAACTTTGAGGAAAACAATATGAATTGTGGAATGCGTGGTTTTGGTGCCATCTGTCTTCTGCCGATTTTTATTTTGTTGTTCTTTCCGGTTCAGGGCTGGGCAAAAAACGACTTCAAGGTCCTGCTTATTCGGCCTCAACTGCTGACCGTATTCAGCAGGCAGGAAGAAACGGCCTGTATTGTTCGGGATCCCTTCAACCGGCCGCTGGGACAACTGATACCCCAGGGTGAAATCGAGCAGGAGCAGGGATTGGAACTCTTTGCGGATTTTTCTTTAATAGCCATTATCTGGAACAAAGAACTGCCTCTTGCCATTATCAATGGCACGATGGTCGGAGTCGGCGACACTGTAACAGGTGCAACCGTATTGGAAATCGCGAAAGAGGCTGTGGTGCTGGAGAGAAAAAAAATGAATCACACCCTGCGGCCCAAGTCCTTGCTGGTGGATCTGGGCATACCTGAATATT
>JAYEJK010000059.1:10057-18132 GCA_034660535.1 Thermodesulfobacteriota bacterium
GGCGACACTGTAACAGGTGCAACCGTATTGGAAATCGCGAAAGAGGCTGTGGTGCTGGAGAGAAAAAAAATGAATCACACCCTGCGGCCCAAGTCCTTGCTGGTGGATCTGGGCATACCTGAATATTTACCTTGAAGTTACCATTTTTCCTTAAATATTATGAGGATATGAACCGATAAGACCCCAAAAAAGTGAGCCAGGCAAAAAACTAATGATCATTACCATTTCATCATATATGCATAGCGCCGGACTTCTTGTCGCGAGGTGGTTTGCCGGGATAGCGCTGTTTTTGACTTTGGTCATAACGTGGTCTGCCATACCTGTTTATGCTGAAAACAGCCTGATCGAAAAACTCAATGATTATCCCACCTCAATAGTTGGGGAGAACATACCGGTGGACCAGTTGCTGCAGGCCATCGGCCGCCAGTCAGGGATCAATATCTTTGTTGGTGACGATATCAAGGGCGCAATAACCATCAATATGGATAACCTGACTCTTTATGATGTTTTTCAATTGATAATGAAATCCAGGCAGCTCGATTATAATGAGAAAAACAATATTGTTTACGTGCAAAAAGAGACAGAGTCGTCACGTACTAAAAAAGACATGACAACCATTCGTCTCTGTACCAAATTTGGTAATGCCGACGATCATCTTGAGCAATTAAATCCGCTTTTAAGCAAAATAGGCTCGATCACGGTTACCAACCGCGGCAACTGCCTGGTTATCAGAGACCATCAATTTAATATCGAACTGATCGAACAGATTCTCAGCGAACTTGATCTACCTATCCCCCAGGTCCACATCGAGGCCCGCATAGTCTTTCTGAATGACAAGGCAAAAGACAGTCTGGGCATCAAATGGGGATACCAGAACTATCGTGACAGTACAGAGCTTAGCGCAACTTCCAAGCCTGTGACCTCCGCGTCTGATCTTTCTATTCTCAATACGAGGAGCAGCATGGCCTTTGGTTTTATCCGGGACAACATTAATCTCAACTTTGAGCTGCAGGCCATGCAGGAGGACAATCAGATCCGTATCCTCTCTGCTCCTCAGATACTGGTTCTTGACGGCAAAGAGGCGGAGATCAAGCAGGGTAAGGAGGTCCCCTATGTAACCCAATCAGGAGACCTTATCAATACCTCATTCAGAGAAGCGAACCTCAGCCTTAAGGTTACGCCTCAGATATTACATGACAACTATATTATGCTTGATATACGGGTCACCAATGATACGGTTGATCAGTTGAACATCTCCGGTGGTGAACCGCTCATCAACAAACAGGAAATCAATACCAACCTGTTCCTTGAAAACGGCGCTACCGTGGTTATCGGAGGTATCCTTCTGGAGAGCAAGGAAGATCAGCATAGCGGCGTGCCCGGGCTTTCGAACATTCCTCTGCTGGGTAATCTGTTTAAAAATTCCGAGAAGATCGACGATTGTTCGGAATTGCTGGTTTTCCTCACACCTTCCATTGTCAATATGCAGACAGCCATGCTTGACAGCCGGGCATCTGATAATCCCAGTTTGAGAGTGAGGGATATCGACAAATTACCGACCACGAAGAGTGCGTCCGCAAAACAAAAAAATCCTAGTGTAATCATACCCATAAAAGCAAAAGTGGTTAAATAAGGTTTTTGTCGGGTTACGCTTAGCTAACCCGACCTACGCGATTGATTTTATTAGGTAGTGTCCATCCAGAAATGAGAATTTTTGTTCGAGATCAAGGAACAGTGAAAAAGAAAAAGCACCCATTCGGGCATAAACTCCGCATATTGGGTATATGTGAGCATTTTTCTTTTTCGCTGTGACGCAGAGATCGGGCAAAAAGGCCATTTCTGGATGGGCACTAGGTAAAGGGTTGACCTAATATTTACAATGGATCCCTCCAACAACAAAAAAATGCGATTCGGCGACATTATGGTAAGCGGAGGTCTGATCTCCGCGACCCAGCTTCAGCAGGCCCTGGAATATGGAAAGGGGAAAGGGGTCAAAGTCGGCGAGGCTCTGCTGGAACTCGCTTTTGTCGATGAAGTCGCTATTGCAAGAGTACTCTCCAAACAGCTTAATATTCCCTATGTAGACCTGGACAAAATTGTTATTGATCCCGAGCTGGCCCAGACCGTTCCTGAAATAATGGCAAGAAAAAACAAGGTGCTGGTTCTGGGCAAGAGGCAGGAAGAAATCCTGGTCGCCTTTGCCGATCCGCTGAATATCTTTGCTGTCGATGAGGTGAAACGCTGCCTGAAAGGAAATCTGTTAACCTGCGTTGCAGTGCAATCAAAACTTATCAGCGTCATCGACAGGGTCTATTCAAAAAAAATAATCCCTGAGCAGGAATCTCCCGACTCTTTTGAACCGGAAAGCGGTGAAGAATCGATCGCGGTTAATGTGGTAAATGATCTTCTTCTGCAGGCGGTTCGTCAAGGCGCCAGCGATGTGCATATTGAGCCCAGCATAGATAAGATAAGGGTGCGTCTGCGGGTGGACGGCATTTTGCGGCTGGCCAAGGAATTTCCCATGGATATGCACCCGGTTCTCATTTCCAGGATCAAGGTTATTTCCCAGCTTGACATAGGTGAACGCCGCAGACCGCAGGACGGCCGTTTTGAGGTGCCTGTTTCCGGAAGAGAATTTGACATACGTGTATCCACCCTTCCCCTGAAAAACGGCGAAAAGGTGGTAATGCGTCTTTTAGATAAGTCTAAGGTCAAGGTCAGCCTGCAAGATCTCGGTTTTGAACAGGAACAGCAGACTCTCTTTGAAGAGCACCTGGCCCATCCCCATGAGATAATGTTGGTGACAGGTCCTACGGGCAGCGGCAAGACCACCACCCTTTACGCCGCCCTGAATTATATCAATACAATCGGTAAAAATATAGTTACGGTCGAGGACCCGGTTGAATATGAACTCTTCGGGGTTAACCAGGTTCAGGTCAACCCAAAAGCGGACTTGACCTTTGCCTCGGCCTTGAGGTCCATACTTCGCCAGGATCCTGATGTAGTGATGATTGGTGAGATCCGTGACGCGGAAACCGCGGAGATCGCAATCCAGGCAGCTCTTACCGGCCATCTTGTGTTGTCTACTTTGCACACCAACGATGCCAGCGGCGCCATTGCAAGACTGATTGATATGGGAATCGCGCCTTTCCTGATCTCCTCGGCCGTGGGGCTGGTTCTGGCTCAGCGATTGCTCAGACTGCTATGCCCGAAGTGCAAGGAATCCTTTTCTCCGCCCGCCTCTTTGCAGGAAGAGCTGGGTCTGAAATTTGATCCGGAACGTATTTTTTATAAGGCTGTGGGATGCAACAGTTGTGAAAATACCGGTCTCAAGGGACGGGTGGCCATTTATGAAGTATTGTCCGTGACCAAGGGGATTGAAGATCTGATCATGACCAAGGCCTCCAGCCATGAAATCATGGCCCAGGCCGTCTCTGAAGGCATTCTCAGCATGCGGCAATCAGGCATCAGAAAGATGCTCGCCGGCACAACCCCGTTGGATGAGGTCTTGAGGGTCTCTTTGGAAGAATAAATTAGGAATTAGGAGTGCAATTACGAATTAGAAATTACGAATTAGGAATTACGAATTAAAAGGTCATTATTTTCCTAACATTCGTAATTCGTAATTACTAATTCGTAACTAAAAAAGCCCATGCCGCTTTACCATTACGAGGCCATCAATACAACCGGCAAAAACATAACAGGCACCCATCAGGCCAATCTGGTCAACGAGGTAGAGAGTTGGCTGTTGACAAGGGGGCTTACGCCCATTGATATCCGGGTTGCAAGTGGTCGTGACACTGATGCTGTAGATTCCGCCGCTCAGAAACCGTCACTGATACAAAGGATACAGGGGGTCGGACATGATGATATCATCATTTTATGCCGACAGATCACAACCATGCTCTATGCCGGAGTCGCCCTGCTCAAGGCCCTGCGGATCATAAAAAGCCAGATAAAAAATCCGATCTTGCGCAACAGCGTCATGGATATAGCCAACAGGATCGAGGCGGGCAGCAGCCTGAGCAGCGCTATTGAAAAGTATCCGAAAATTTTCAGCCAACTCTTTTTGAACCTTATCCGTGTGGGCGAGGAATCCGGCAATCTGGACAATGTTTTCAAATATCTGGCCCACCTGTATGAAAATGAAAAGGATACAAGTGAACGGATCAAATCTGTTACCAGGTATCCAAAGATATTACTTTCCGTCATGGTGCTGGCCATCCTGTTCCTGATGAACTTCGTGGTTCCAAAATTCATGACCATTTTTTCAAGTTCCAAAATCGCCCTGCCTCTATCCACCAAGATCCTGATATTCATGAGTAATACGATTTCTGAAAACTTTTTCATCATTGTTTTGGTTATCACCATCTTAATAGCGGGTTACCGGATGGCGCTGAAAAATGATGAATTTGAGCTGGCCAAAGACCGATTGACCCTGCGACTTCCCCTTTTAGGCGATCTTGCCGTCAAAATTCATATGTCACGCTTTTGCAGGGTCTTTACAGTACTGACCGAAAGCGGCATCGACATCATCAGGACCCTGGAACTCGCCGCCTCTTCCCTTAAAAACAAGGCCTTAATCCTCATGATCAAGCAGGTCAGGTCGGAGGTGGAGGAAGGGGCTGACTTTCACAAGGCCATGTCCAGGCACCCTCAGCTTCCTGATATGGTGGTGCAGATGATTGCAGTCGGAGAGGAAGCAGGCCAGATCGAACGTATGATGGCTAAGGTGGCGGATTTTTATGAGGCGGAAACCGATTATACAATTAAACATATCTCTTCTCTGATCGAGCCGATTCTTCTGCTGGGAATGGGAGTTGCCGTCGGTTTCATCGCCCTTGCCATCTTTACTCCAATGTGGAGCATGATGGAAGTAATGCGTGGCTAAACGGCCACAGGCACCGCATCTGTGCGTGATCAGGGCAACCGGCATAGTTAGTGCCCATCCAGAAATGGCCCTTTTGTCCAATCTCTGCGTTACGTGCCGCGCAGCAAATGCCCTTGGGGTACGAAAAAAATAATCCTCGGAATATCAACTATATGCCTCCGGTTATTTTTTTCGCGTGCCTTGACCTTGAACAAAATTGCTCATTTCTGGACGGACACTAGTTAGGCTATAGCCGGTTGCCCTGATCACGCACAGCTACGGCACCTGTGGCCGTTTACCGGTAGAGCTGTAGAGCTGTAGAGGTGTAATCATTTGATTCTAAAAAACGTAAATATTCGGGTACGTATGGAAAACTTTAAAAAACCATAGAATCCCGGCTCATCCCAACCTGCGGAAAAACTATTCAGGGGTAATTTGTTATCCATCTTTTCTAAACCTCTCATCCATCAGAAGCGTCTGAAATTTTTATATTACGGTACGCTCGCTCTTTTTATCGTTATTGCATATTATCCCAGCCTTGATGTTCCTTTCATATTTGACGATTACCCCAATATTATCGCCAACCCTGCGGTACATCCCGAGACCCTGTCAGACCTTATAAACGTCTTTGACTCAAAGATCAGTTCCGATCGTCCCCTTGCGCTGCTCTCCTTTGCTCTCAATTATTGGCTGCACGGACTGGATGAGTTCGGCTACCATCTGGTCAACATCCTTATCCACCTATTAAACGCATTTCTGCTCTACACCATCTTTGTCAAATTTCCCCTTCCTTACAATGACGCGGATCAAAACCAAAACAAACAGGACGATTATTATCGTTATAACCTTGCGTTTTATGCGGCCGCCTTGTGGGCTGTAAACCCGGTCCATACCCAGGCCGTGACCTATATTGTCCAGAGAATGACCTCAATGGCATCTCTCTTTTACCTGACGGCTGTCTATTTATTCCTTAAATGGCATCATGGACGATTGACCCATATCGCCGCCTCTATACTAATCGCAGCCTGTTTTGTTCTCGGTATGGCGTGTAAGCCTATAGTGATCACCCTTTTGCCGGCCCTGATACTGCTCGATTTTATCTGTTTTACCAAAAAAGGCCGCCGGCTGCCGCGCGCCATAATATTATTATTGTTTCTGACAGCCGTGCTGGTCAGCGCGGCTTTTCTGTGGACCAGCCTCCCTGACTGGTTCACTACTTATCCAGACCGGAATTTCAGTCCCTGGGAAAGGGTGATGACCGAGTGGCGGGTTGTATGGCATTACCTCTCTCTCTATTTCCTCCCCCTAACCGAACGGCTCCATCTGGTATATGAGATCAATATCTCAAGAGGTTTCTTGCAGCCCTGGACCACTATTGTCGCTCTTCCGGCCTTGCTGGCCGTCTGGTCTGTTGCCTGGCTCGGCCGTCATAAATACAAGACAACCGTATTCTCCATCTATTTCTTTTTTCTGGCACTTGTTGTCGAATCTACGTTTCTTAATCTTGAACCGGCCTTTATTCATCGGCTCTATCTGCCCAGTGCCTTTCTGTGGTTTGGATTGCTGGCGCTTATTCCTCCGGCAGTTTTCAAAAAAGGCAATATCGTACTACTGCTTATCCTGTCAATGCTCGCATACGCCACTGTAATAAGAAATGTAGAATGGCAGAACCCGAAAACCTTCTGGTCCATGGATCTGGATCGCGGCTCAACCCCGGCCCGGGCCATGAACAACCGCGCCGCGAGCCTCATTGAATCAAGCCGTCTTGATGAGGCCGTTCCTCTGCTGCAACAGGCCCTGTCAGTGGCTGACCGGGACCGGGACCGCAAAAGGATTCTCTACAATCTCGGTACTGTCTATTTTTACCAGAACAAATACGACCAGGCCTTGGCAGCCTTTAAGGAACTGGCTGAAAAATATGAGGGCGGCTATCGGGAGACTTATCTCTTTATCGGCCAGATATTTATCAAACAGGGCCATATCAAGAGGGCGCAAAAAATAGCCGAAATTTTAACAGTAAATAAAACATCACGATATCAGGGCAAAATTTTAGAGGCCGATATTCTGA
Organism: Thermodesulfobacteriota bacterium; assembly: GCA_034660535.1. Taxonomy (GTDB): domain Bacteria; phylum Desulfobacterota; class Desulfobulbia; order Desulfobulbales; family DAOVYS01; genus DAOVYS01. The sequence continues at coordinate 16,996 of JAYEJK010000059.1, forward strand.
ATAATGATGGAGAACACGATAAAGCGGCCCGATTGTTGATAAAGACTATTGAGGAAGAGCCTGCCGGGATCATCGAGAGTCAGGTGCGATTGCGTTTTGCCCTGGCAAAAATTTTTCTGGAGCAGGAAAAACTCGGAGAAGCGTATGAGACCTATATGGAAATTACCGAAATCTTTCCGCGGAACTATTCAGCATGGAAAATGATATATCGCATGCTGGTCGCGGGCAATGATCAGGAAAAGGCAGAAAGAGTGAAGAATTTTCTTAAAGGGGAAGGGGTAAAAATAGAATAGATCTTATCCAATCCTTTTCATGAGGACTGAATAAGACCTATTCTATTTTGGAAAACCGCTATGTTTTTTACCAATCTTTAGCAATCGTCGCTTGATGAGTTGGGGTAGCGTCTTCTACAACGTCGACACTTATTTTATAAGTGACGTTGTTAATTGTAGTTGAAATGTACGTGCCCGTGTCTGACCAGCCTTCCGGTGTTGACTCCATAGCTAACAACAGACGTGAACCGGTGGTAATTGCAACTGCTCGTGTCGGGCTAACCAGTCTGCCGGCAAAGTTTACCGCCGCTGTTGCTTGTGCGGCGCCAAAAACCCCATTACACGCTGCAACGGCCGCATCATCTTTCATGTCAACATATTTGGGAATCGCGACTACGGCTAGAATACCCAGGATTACTATAACTATGATAATTTCAATCAGGGTAAAACCTCTCTCTCTATTTTTAAACATCCGTTTTGTTGCCATCTTGTCCTTCTCTCCTTGTTCAATTGTTGATTATAAGGATCGATGTTGCCGTGATTGTCTTGACTCTCATTTGCAAATTTATGTACCACTTTTAATATGGTATGAAAAAATACAACACTATGTCAATTAAATTAATAGAAAAAACATGGGACGCCATAGTTGTGGGCGCCGGGCCTGCCGGATGCGGCGCCGCCTTTTTTATTGCCCGGGCGGGCCATGAAGTGCTGCTGCTTGACAAATCCGGATTCCCAAGGGAAAGATGGGGACGCTCTTTAATAATTTAATTGACATTATGTTTGATTGATATTAAAAGCATGACATGCCAAGAACAGCACGCCTGGATGCTCCTGGAGTTCTGCACCATGTCATGATAAGAGG
>JAYEJK010000060.1:0-5045 GCA_034660535.1 Thermodesulfobacteriota bacterium
CTATTTCCTTGTGCCGTTCGGGCCTGGCACGGATTTTGATAGTTTACACCTTATATAAACTGGTAGTTTACGACAATTGTTTCAGGGTTGAATAGTGAGCAAATTTTGTTCATGATCAAGGCATTAGTACCTTAGTGGTAATTTTCTTGTTTTTTCTACCCCTCAAGGGGGCACTGAAATGAGTGGCAGGAAATCAAAAAGGTGAAATATTTTTAAATAGTTACACGCAGCTGTTAAGGTACTTATACCCCTCAGGGGGGTACTGAACAGAGTCCAGGACCTTTAAAAATTCCAGTTTATCTGGGTTAGAAAAAACAAGATACTCAAAGAATACTTCAGAAGGATCAAGATGATCAAGCCCTGTGATGAAAACATCAAAAAAATATTCAAATTGGTAAAAGAGATGCTTGACCTTGCCGAAGAGGGGGATACCGAGCGCGAAGACTACGGTTGCGGTGTGCTTTATGGTGTCTTGAGAGATTCTGCCTTTAAGATCAAGCAACTGGCTGAAGTGGAAAAAAATGCCCATATCAAGAAGGGCTGGTGGAAAAAATAAAAGGACTTATAAAGATAAACTGATGAAGATTCCGGAAATTGACTTAAGTGAATGTATTGACTGCGAGGCGTGTCTTGATCTGAGCCCCGCCGTTTTCAGAAAAAATGATGCGGGTTATATAGAAACGATTGAACTTGCGGAATATCCTGAAGAAGAAATCAACGAGATCATCAAAAATTGTCCGGCCCAATGTGTCACATGGATAGAAGTCTGAGAATAATCGCCGGGCGGGGGAGAAAGAATGGGTACTAAAAAGCACACGGGTCGAGCCGTTAAACAGATGGTCTCAGACATCCTCTATGCAGACGATTTTGATCGGAAATCAGACGAATTGCGCGACTTGCCGGGGCGTCAGGCAGTGAATCCCGTTTTTTCTTTCCTCTGTCACCAGGACCAGGAGATAAAATGGCGTGCGGTCACTGCCATGGGCATAATTGTTTCGAATCTTGCCGAAAAAAATATGGAATCGGCCCGTATTATAATGCGGCGGTTCATGTGGAGCCTGAATGATGAATCCGGGGGCATCGGCTGGGGCGCGCCCGAGGCCATGGCTGAAATCATCGCCTGCCATAAAGGACTTGCAGAGGAATATGCCCATGTTCTGATCTCTTATATTTGGGAAGGGGGAAATTATCTGGAATATGAAATATTGCAGCGAGGCGCTCTGTGGGGCATAGGAAGGGTGGCTGAAGTCAGACCGGCTCTCTTGCAATTGAGAGGCGTTCTCCGTTACCTTCCGCCATACCTGAAATCAAAAGATGCGACCGTCCGCGGACTTGCTGCACGGGCTATGGGATTGCTCGGGACCAGGGAAGACGGCGCGTCTCTTGAACCCCTTTTAAGTGACCATACCAAAATCGAAATATATCTGAACCGCAAGCTGGTGGTGCGGCGTGTGAGTGACCTGGCCGGAACGGCGGCTCTAAGGCTCAAAAAAAATTTCTCAACACATGATCAATAATTTCAATAAATTAGAAAAATTTTCGACTTAGGGTCTGGAAGAAATAACTTGGGTAATTCCGATCCGAAATGTGTTGCGGATTTAGTCGGTTTGATATTCACGAAACCGCAAGCGTAGCAGGGCTACGGTGAGGATTTCGGGGATGTCAAACCGGCTAAAGGTGTGATACAGTTCGGAAACGGAAAATCCAAGTTATTTCTTTCCAGACCCTTACCATTTACCATGCCTTGAATAAAAAAAGACTTGATCAACTCTATAATCAATACAACCGGCGCGAGTTTGTCCACCCTGATCCGCTTGAATTCCTGTACAATTATAAAGATGTTCGTGACCGTGAAATAGCAGGGCTTGTTGCATCATCCCTTGCTTACGGAAGGGTCGCCCAGATACTCAAAAGCGTTTCCTGCGTGCTTGAGCACATGGACTCTCCAGCGAATTTCCTGCAGCGCGCTTCCCGGAAATTGCTCCTTAAAACGTTTGCTGATTTCAGGCACAGATTTACGACGGGAAAAGATGTCTCCATGATGCTTTTTTCAATCAAGAGTGTTGTCGAGCAATACGGTTCCCTGCATCACTGCTTCACAGCCTCTCTGAATAAGGATGACGAGACCATTCTTCCGGCGCTTTCGGCCTTTGTGGAGAGATTGACGGCCGGCTCCGATGTATGCCGCAACAGCCTCCTCCCTTTACCTGCCGGGGGAAGCGCGTGCAAGAGACTGAATCTCTTCCTGCGCTGGATGGTCAGAAGGGACGACGTGGATCCGGGAGGCTGGGATGATGTGCCGGCCTCGAAACTCATCATCCCCCTTGACACGCACATGCACAGGATATCTCTTGCTCTTGGGCTGACAAAACGAAGGCAGCCGGATATGCGCACTGCTTCCGAAATAACCGCGGCCTTTAAAACAATCATTTGCCATGATCCGGTGAAATACGATTTTGCCCTGACACGACTTGGAATCAGGAAAGAGACCGACATGGAAGCTTTCCTGTGGCCCGACAAAAAATAAGTCGCTATATTTCGCGTCGTTACGGAATGCCTGCTGCACATTTCTTGCTTTCTTTTCTTGGTAAAAATGAAATATGGATTGCTATTTTTGGGTTATTCAATTAGGCTGGTTTGTCCGTTAAAAAGGCTATTCTTTAATAAATATTAAATTTTAAAAATTATAAGGAGGTGCATAACTGAAACAAATAAACAGAGATTTTTGTCTATGTCTGGGTGGTGAGTTGCTTACTCATAAAGAAGAAATGGAGAGAGAAGGAGTAATATTACCATGAGTTTTTTTAAACAGTGGGGCCATTTTATGATGTCGGGCGCAAGAGCCATGGCCGTATGGGAAATTGACAATGCAAACACAATAGTCCGGGACCGAAAACGGCTGGTAATACTAGGCCTGTTGCTCGTTCCCATTATCATCGGGGGGATTGCTTTTGCCGACCAGGTCGGAGGCGCCCTGCCGGAACTTCTGGGCGGTAAAAAGGCTTATAGTCCCGCCTTTTACAATGCTTTCATCTTTGTCGTATCCATCGGTATAGGCTTGGGAGCAGGCCTGATCACCGGGTGCATCGGTGCAGGCGGCGGATTTATCATCGCGCCGGCCCTGATGAGCGCCGGCATCAAAGGCATCCTGGCCGTTGGAACCGACCTGTTTCACATCTTTGCCAAGGCCATAATGGGAAGTGTAATCCATAGAAAACTTGGAAACGTTTCCGTGCCCCTGGCATTTGTTTTTGTTATCGGCGCGATCGTAGGAGCGACCGCGGGCGGAATATTGAACAGGGTGCTCTATGAGATTAATCCGGTCTTAAGCGATGCCTTTATCACAACCATATATTCCCTGATGCTTGGTTTCCTTGGGTGCTACGCCCTGCTCGATTTCCTCAAGGCAAGAAAGTCAGGGGACACGGGCGACGCCCACGGCGGCGGGGAAAAGACCGAAGGCGCGGAACTAGGCGCGCTTCCTCAAAAGCTGCAGTCCATCAAAATACCCCCGATGGTAAAATTCGATCATGACTTTACCCCGGGCGGACGCGGCATATCATGGTTGTTTCTGGTATTAAGCGGCTCTCTTGTCGGGCTTGCGGCCGGAGTCATGGGAGTCGGCGGCGGCTTTCTGACATTCCCGATATTCGTCTATGTCCTCGGCGTCTCATCCATGACCACGGTTGGAACGGATATCTTTCAGATCGTATTTACGGCCGGGTATGCATCTATCAGCCAGTATGCGGTCTACGGTTTCATCTTCTACACACTGGCCATGGGCATGCTTTTAGGTTCCCTGCTCGGCATCCAGGTCGGGGCCTTGGTAACAAAGGTTGTGCCCGGTGTCACGATCCGCGGGTTCTACGCACTGGCCGTGATCGCCGGCTTTGTAAACCGGATTTTCGCGCTGCCGTCAAAATTGAATCAGATGGACGTAATTTCCATATCAAAAGGGCTGGCCGACGGCTTGGAATCCTTTGGGGTATATGCATTCTTCATTGTGATCGGCTGCTTCGGTGTCTGGGTTATCGGCACGTTCCTGAAAAATATCGGAAGACTTAAAGGGGAGGTGCCAGCATGATTGCTCATAAAAAAGAATTTTTCGGCGGATTTATTATGATGGCGATCTTCATCAGCGTGCTGATCGCCATATTCATACCTCTTTTTGATAAACAAGACGGAACGAAACAAAACGCACTGGAATACTTAGACGATCTCTATAACTCCATTTCAAAAGGATCCGCCTATTATATTCCTGCTGTCAAGGAACATGCCGACGCGTACATTGGCAGTGAAGTGGAAGTGACGCTTGCCATGGCGGACAGTGCACAGGCCGATCAGACCTTGAAACTTTATGAGACGGCCGGGTGCAATGTAACCGCATCCGATAACGAGCTTAAGGTCAGCGGCGACCTTGGCAAGATCATGGCAGCCACTCTTGTTGATGCAGACTCCATGTACCATAATAAAGGAGAGGAAATCAAAGGCAGGTACGGGTACGATGAGAGGCAGGTCGTTTATAACTGGTGGAAGTCGTTCAAGGCAATGGACAAGGACCTGAAAGCACAGAAAAAATTCGAAGAGGCCAAGATGCTCTCCGAAGTGGTTAAAAAGGCGGTCGAGACCTCGTACAATTATTATACGATCGAACCGCAGAAGATCACGGAGAAGCTCGGCATTGTGCTCTTCTCTTTGGTTTTTTATGTGGCCTATACCCTGTTTTACGGCTTTTCCATCATGTTCATGTTTGAGGGATGGGGCTTAAAACTGTCACATTAATTTAATACGTTATCCTTTCTGAGAACCAGGCACGTTGAGGCGAGCGCAGCCGCGCTCGCCTCAACTGTTTTTCAAAAATCTCCCATCCGCGCCGGTGTTCAGGTCCGTCTGAACTTCCTTCCATAGCCCAAAGAGTGAGAGAGGGACGCTCTTTTAAAATTCAACAACTTAATCGGTAAGCAAATGGTTGCCATTTTTTGCTATTGATTCTCCCCTCTCTACTGAAAATCCGATGCCTGCTGTACTCATTTCTAATTTCTTAG
>JAYEJK010000061.1:0-4987 GCA_034660535.1 Thermodesulfobacteriota bacterium
GTTGAAGGCTACAACAGAAGGAAGACGAAATGCTACAGTAAAAGTAAAAAAATGCTTCTGTGTTCCGTCATACTCTTAATGCTCAAATGGAACGATGGACTGTCAGCTATATTAAATTAACAATGCCATATTTTTTGGCCTGTCGGGCGATGATTTCGGGCACGGAATCCAGGGCCTCGGGAAGCTTGTCCACCATGGTCCCTCCAGCCTGGGCCATGTCCGGCCTTCCGCCGCCGCTGCCGCCCACTTTGGCCGCCACTTCCTTTACAATATTGCCGGCATGAAACCGTTTTGTCAGGTCCTTGCCGACAATTGCGAGCAGGGCGACCTTGCCCTGGAATTCACCTCCCAGGACGGCAATCCCGGCGCCAAGCCTGTTACGCACACGGTCGCCCATCTCACGCAGGGTCTTGGGTGAATCAAGGAGTACCTGGCTGGTGACGACCTTCACGCCTTCAACTTCCAGGCCTTTTTCGATCATCTGATCAAGATCGGCAAGACCCAATCTGGCGGTCAGCCTGTGGACTTCCTTTTCCAGTTCCTTTTGCCCGGCAAGGAGTTTCTCGATCCTGTGTCTAATATCATCCGGTGATGTTTTGAGGGTATCGGCCAGACCGTATAGCGTATTAACCGTGTTTTGAAACATGGAGAAGGCTCCCTGGCCGGTTATCGCCTCGATTCTTCGGATCCCGGCGGCAATTCCGTTCTCATTTAATATCTTTAAAAGACCGATCTCGCCCGAGTTTCGAACATGGGTTCCGCCACAGAGTTCCCTGCTGTAAGAACCAAGCGAGACGACCCTGACGCTTTCGCCGTATTTTTCTCCAAAAAGGGCTGTGGCGCCTCCCTTGATGGCCTCCTCCCTGCCAAGGAGTTCTGTTTCAACCGGAATGTTCTCCCGGATTTTCTTATTGATCATGTTTTCGATCCGGCGGATTTCATCAGTTGAAAGGGGTGAAAAGTGAGTGAAATCAAAACGCAGCCTGTCAGGCCCAACCAGGGAGCCGGACTGTTTCACGTGCTCTCCGAGCACAGACCGTAAGGCCGCTTGCAACAGGTGGGTTCCGGTATGGTTTCGTTCAATAGACTTCCTGTGCGACCCGTCCACGATAAGCTCCACTTCATCACCGCACGAGATCGATCCTTGAGACACTACCGCCCTGTGCAGGATAAGTCCGCCTTCCATAGAAACGGCATCTTTCACAACGGCCCGGCCCGATGAGCTTTTAATCTCACCCTTGTCACCAATCTGACCACCCGATTCCGCATAGAAAACCGTTTCGGGACAGGCGATCATTACATGGTCATTCTGATTGCACACTGTGATTGATTCGCCCGAATCATTTATTATCCCGCTAACCGTCGAACAGAGGGCAAGGCCGGCATAGCCTTTAAACGTGGTCTTTTCTCCCGCCTGGATCAGGGCCTGCACGCCGCTTGACATCTCGTCCAGACCGGCGCCCTTCCACGATTTGCGCGACTGCTCCCTCTGGGCCTCCATTGCCGAATTAAACCCGGGTTCGTCAATTGTGAGCCCAGCTTCCAGCGCCATATCTCTTACAATGTCTACAGGGAATCCGTAAGTGTCATAGAGTTTGAATATGAAATCGCCCGCGATCCGCCCGGAATTATCAGAAAGATCACCGGAAGCGGCCTTGACCCGCCCGATTTTTTCGGTCAACATGGCGAGACCGTTGTCAATGGTCTCGATAAAACGCTCTTCCTCGTTTCGCACTACCTTGTCAAGTAGTTTGCCTATATTCTCAAGATGGGGCCAGGCATCTTTCATCCGGTTTATGACCTCAGCCGCCACGTCTGACATGAAAGGTTTGAACAGTCCCAAGGTGCGGCCGTATCTCACGGCCCGTCGGATAACCCTGCGAAGAACATAGCCCCGCCCCTCGTTTGAGGGCAGAACACCGTCCGCAACCAGAAAGGCGGTTGCACGGCTGTGATCCGCGATGACACGGAAGGCGGTGTCAAGTTGATCGTTATTACCGTATGACTTGCCGGCAATCCGGCCGATTTTGTCAATGATCGGCGTGAAGAGGTCGCAGTCAAAATTAGATTTTTTGCCCTGAACAACAGCGGCAATCCTCTCAAGCCCCATTCCGGTGTCAATGCTCGGCTTGGGCAGGGATGTCATTTTCCCGGATTCATCTCTGTAAAACTGCATAAAGACCAGGTTCCAGAGTTCAAGATACCTGTCACAGTCACAGCCTGCTTTACACTCCGGCCGCCTGCATCCGATCTCTGGACCCTGATCAAATAAGATCTCGGAACATGGTCCGCATGGACCTGTATCACCCATGGCCCAGAAATTATCCTTTTCTCCAAGCCTGACAATTCTTCCATCAGACAGCCCATCCATTTTCTCCCACAGGGAAAATGCCTCATCATCCTCTTCAAATACCGAGACCCATAGTTTTTCCTTTGGGAGACCCATGACGTCCGTCAGAAATTCCCATGCAAATTGAATGGCCTCTTGCTTAAAATAGTCGCCAAAGGAAAAATTACCAAGCATCTCGAAAAAGGTGTGATGCCGCGCCGTATATCCGACGTTTTCAAGATCATTGTGCTTCCCGCCCGCCCTTACACAGCGCTGCGAGGTTACGGCGCGCACATAATCCCGTTTCTCCTCGCCCATAAAGACCCGTTTAAACTGCACCATGCCCGCATTGGTAAAAAGCAGGGTCGGATCATCATGAGGAACAAGGGGAGACGAATCAATAACAGCGTGTCCCTTGTCCTTAAAATATTTAATAAATTTCCTGCGTATTTCGTTTCCAGTCATATGTTTCTTTCTAAGTTATGGTTTCAGGTTTTGATTTCTCCGGTTCCGCCGGCGCTTCCTTATGCAGAGAGAGGCCGCAACCCATGCGGACCTTGGCGTCAACATCCTCTGTCATGGCCTGATTTTCTTTTAAGAATGCCTTGGCGTTTTCTCGGCCCTGTCCAATCCGTTCCCCGCCGTATGAGTACCATGCCCCGCTCTTGTCGACAATTCCCTGTTCAACAGCCAGGTCCAGCATATCACCTATCTTGGAGATCCCCTCTCCGTAAATAATGTCAAACTCGGCGGTCTTGAACGGCGGGGCAACCTTGTTTTTCACGACCTTCACCCTTGTCCGGTTTCCGATCACATCCTGTCCGTCCTTTATCTGGTTGAGTTTCCGGATATCAAACCGCATGGTGCTGTAAAATTTCAGGGCGTTTCCACCGGTTGTGGTCTCCGGGTTTCCGAACATCACGCCGATTTTCATCCGGATCTGATTGATGAAAACCAGGGCCGTCTTACTCCTGCTCAAGACACCCGCGATTTTACGCATAGCCTGAGACATAAGACGGGCCTGGAGTCCCATATGCGAATCACCGATGTTGCCGTCGATCTCCGCCTTGGGAACCAGTGCCGCTACCGAGTCCACCACGATCAGGTCCACTGCCCCGCTCCTTGCCAGGATTTCTCCAATTTCAAGGGCCTGCTCACCGTAATCGGGCTGGGAGACCAGAAGATCATCCACGTTCACGCCGAGCCGTTCCGCATAATAGATGTCCAGGGCGTGCTCTGCGTCGATAAAGGCCGCCACCCCGTTCAATTTCTGGGCCTCGGCAATCAAATGGAGCGCCAGCGTGGTTTTGCCCGAAGATTCGGGCCCGTATATTTCAGTTATCCTGCCCCTGGCAATCCCGCCCACTCCTGTGGCTATGTCAAGGCTCAGCGTCCCGGTGGGGATGACCGGCACAGGTTCGGTCTCATCCGTGCCGAGCCGCATGATTGCGCCCTTGCCGAACTGTCTTTGTATCTGAAATAATGCCGTGTCCAGTGTCTTTGTCTTTCCGTCGGAACTGGCCATTTCTCTGGTCTCCCTATATACTGATGATTAGATTCTTATGTATTTGATCGGAATTTTTCCCTATTCAACCCTGAACGTGGAACCTTAATCATAGGTTCCGGGTTCAAGGTTTATTTGATCAGAATTTTTCCTTTCAAAATATTCTCGGAGTAAACTGTATTCCCGCCTTCGCGGGAATGACAATAAACCAAGGCAAAGGTGGGCACAGCCCACCCTACAAAAAAAACACATATTTTAACCATGTTATTCTTAGTTCTCTTGTGGGGTGGGCTATGCCCACCGTTATGACGGCCAAAGTTAAAACCAACCCCAACCGACAACCGTGAACGGTCAATTATTTTGGATGCCAAGCAGTTTACGACGGACCAGATCCAGGGCTGTCTGGGCGGCTATTGACTGGACCTGCCGCCGTTTTCCTGAAAATTTGAATAAAAAATCTCTTGTCTCTACTGAATCGGCAAGCCCCATGTACACGGTCCCTACAGGTTTTTCCGGTGTGCCGCCGTCAGGACCGGCGATTCCGGTAACAGAGATACAGATATCCGCTCCAGTAGCCTGCCTGCCCCCTTTTGCCATGGCCCCGGCAGTCTGAGCGCTGACCGCGCCGTGCTTTTTTAAAACATCCCTGTCCACGCCCAGAAGGCTTTCCTTGAGCGAATTGCTGTACGCAACAATTCCACCGAAAAAATAGCCTGAACTGCCCGGCACCCTGGTAATCCTGTGAGCAACCAGTCCTCCGGTACAGGATTCAGCCGTTGCCAGGCATTTATTATGATCAGTCAACAACTTGCCGACAACCGCCTCCATTGTTTCTTCGCCCGCCCCGTAAACAAAGGGCGCCAAAGTTGCCCGAATGTCGGCGTCACACTGCCTGAACAGAGAATCCGCCTCTTTACAGTCCGTAGCGGTCACGGTTATACTGATATGGACTTCCGGGAACACCGGATAATAGCCCACGCGTATTTCGGGATACTGCTGCTCAAGCCCGGCCAGTTTCCTGTTTATTTCAATTTCGCGTTGGCCAAAGACCCTGTAAATTTTTTGAACTACCTGCCTGGCATTCTGTTCGTCCCGGTCTGAAAGCCACGGAAGCACGATGTCCAGCATTAGTTCTCTCATCTCATGGGGCACGC
>JAYEJK010000062.1:0-4979 GCA_034660535.1 Thermodesulfobacteriota bacterium
AACCAACCAACCAACCAACCAACTAAACCAACTAAACCAATTGTCACATTGCCAGGTTGTGGTTATCAAGGTGGCAGTCAAGGCAGTCCGGCATCTTTTTGTGCATTGCAGCCGAATGTGGCGTGCCGTGACATTCATCGCACGAGGGAAGAGAAGGGTGAGCGCCCTTGTGACAGAATGCGCACGTGAAATTTCGGTGTTTTGTCGTCGTCTTGTCCATCTCTTCTCCAACAGCCTTGTGGCATGGGGTGCAGAGGCTCCTGGGGCTGGTCTCATCGCTTGCTATCTCAAATGGGCGGTGGGCCGGGTGGCACTGGACGCAGTCTGATGCCACCTGATCCTCTTTGTGAGGTTCGTGGCATTTGGAACAGCCCGGGATCTCCTTGTGAACCGGATGGCAGAAGATGCAGGAGAGATCGGAATGTTTACTGGGAGAACTTTCAAATTCATCCTTTTGTTCATTGTGACATGTCAGACAGGTGTCTGATTCCGGATTAATGTACGCTGTTTTTATTTTTTTGCCGCTGAGTGCGCGTGAAGATCCTGGGGCTAAATTACCGTACAACCGGTTGAACTGTTTGACAAACTGTTCGCGCGACCGTCCTGTGAGACCCGGTTTTTCAGATACGATCGTGAACCTGGGCTTGAGAACCTGTATACGGTGGTTAAAGAGATCCGCCACTATAAGGCGTCCTCTGCTGTCGGTTGCAAGCCCCATGGGATGCTGGAACCAGCCGGGGCTCCAACCTTTCCCCCCGAACTCTGCTATGTAGTTGCCTTTAAAGTCGAAAATCAGGATCGTATGGCGCATATAATCGCAGATATAGACGAATTTACTCTTCTCATCAAGGGCCAGACTTTTCGGCCTGCTCATTTTCCCCTCGGACCCTCCTTTTTGGCCAAAGGAATAAAGAAATTCTTCATCCTGATTGTAGACATAGACCTTGCTTGTATTTTCAGACAACATATAGATATTACCCTCATTGTCGATCTTAACGTCATTGATTGTAACCGGTTCAGATTTTCCGGCCGTTGTCTCTTCAAGGCCTGTATTTTCTGCTTCAACCGCTGCCTCCAGGGCGATTTCTCCAGGTTCGATTTCAAGGTTATCATCGGATCCGAACTCGGATTTTTTTTCAGGTGTTTGAGTGGTATCTTTAGGCATCAGTCTGCGCAGAAAATGTCCATTACTATCGAGCACGAGCACGCCGAGGAAATGAGTTCCGGTTACATACATCTTTCCGTCTCTGCCGATGGCAATTCGACGAGGCTGGAACTCTTCGTCATCCTTCAGTTTGTCCTTGATATCCTCGAAGGTTATTTCTTTCTTTTTAAAGAAGGCCGCGTTTAAAACAGTGATGCGGGAAGGGATTTCTCTATATCCGATTTGACACACATAAAGATCGCCGTTTTGAGTCGCATAGCCGCCTGTTATCTGATTGAGACCGCGGCCCTTTCCCAGGGAGGTCAGCGGGTGGTAATCAGGACCGTACACTATAACGCGGCCGTTTGCACTTATCACGTAGAGTTCGTTATTGGTATTTTCGTAAAAAACCGAAGAAGGGAACCTGAGCGGATTTGCCTGGTCATCGTAGTAAATTATTTTTAATGGTTTTGCGTTTTTAAAAACGATTGTTTGTTTTTCCGGACCGGATGAAGAATCTTCAGATTCGGCGGCAGCCGGTAAGCAGAGGGTGAGAACCAGGAGTGTAACAAGGAGAGGGATGGTTAGAGAGAAAAGAGGAAGCCGGCAAAGGGAAATAACAGTTCTTTCCAGGGTCCGAAGAACTGTTGGAATGAAATCCGGCCTGTTCGCTCGTCTATTCATGTATCCAAAAGGTTCAGGGATTCAGAGGTTCGGGGATAAGAGGCTTTTGTTTTTCCAGCCCCTGAACCCTGAACCCTGAACCCTGAACCCTTAAACCTCTATTTACATATGCAGATCATGGGCCGTGTTGTGGCATGAGCTGCATTCCAAGAATTTTTTATGAATCGAAGCGCTGTGAGGCGTCGCGGTATGGCAGTCTGAGCATGCCATAAGCTCCGCATGGCTTGGATGACACTCTGCGCAAGCTAGCGCAGTATGCTTTGTGACATTGGCCTGGAGTTCGTCATGAACCACTGTGTGACATCCGGTGCATACGGTGTTATCCTGGTTTTGAGGATAAGTGATCACGAGTGGTGTGTGGACAGGATGGCAGGCCATGCAGTCCGGATTGTTCAGTTCAACCGACGGGCTGTGGGACTCGTGGCATTCTGAACAGTCGGGGATTCGACCGTGGTTGTCTGAGTGACAGGATGAGCAATCCTCGTCCGTGTGTTTGCTGGGCTTGGCTGTGAGACTCCCGGCAACTCTATCGTGACAGGTCCTGCACAGGGGCTCAAGGTTGGATGCATCAGGGATTGTCACGATCGGCTGATGCGGGTCCGTGTGGCAGTTTAAACATTTTGTGACTGCCTCTGCCGTGCCGTGTGGATCATCATGGCAACTTGAACATAACGGCATGATCTCTGCGTAATTCTTTTTAAGCGGGTTATAGACATGAAACTGTTCATGGCAGTCAGTGCATGTGACTTGCTGATGCCTGGCCCCCTTATTTTTAAGCCTTTTAAAATGACTGTTATGGCACCGGCCGCATTCATTAATGGAAAGAGCCTTAACATCTAAATTATAGACTCCTCTCTTTGCAGCCTCTTCCGAAGAAATCCGGATATCTGTCCGGGCCGGGGGGGGGGGGTCGGCAGCCTCCGGAGGCGCTGGTTCGTCGGCAGGCCGGACCTGGGCCGGTTCCGCTGCCTTCTGTACAGCCTGTTTTTGGAAACAACCGGTCAGAAACAGGACCAGACATAAGATTCCGAATATGAATATACCTACTTTGCTTTTTGTTTCCATGATAATACCTCCGTATACTTTTTGCAGGGGAATAAAAATTGTCAATCTCATTACAATTTATAGCTCAGCTTGTCAAGTGGAAACATGAGGGGGGCTGAATATCCAGGACTTGACAGCCTGCACGTGCAAGTCGTATAATCATGATGGCGTCACAAAAATCCGATCTACCGCGTTACAGTGTTTTTCATATGATATTATAAGGATAAATATTAATGAGAGAAACAAACTATTTAAAGGAAAATAGATATGTTCTGGCCTTGTTGAAACGGATCGACACGTTTCAGAACTTTTCCGATGAAGATCTCCATTCTTTTATGAAGCTTGGAAAGCTGAGGGAGTATAACCCTGGTGAGATGATCGTGAAAAAGGGAGATACGGACAGGTGGGCCTACTTCCTGATCTCCGGCGAGGTCAAGATTGTCAAGGAAGGGAAGACGCTCGGCATCTTGAATCGCGGAGGAGACCTTTTCGGGGAAATGGGGGTAGTGGACGGGGCTCCCAGGTCGGCCACGGTCTGGGCGCGAACCAAAACCATGGTCCTGGGTGTAGACTGTTCGGTCCTTAGCCGCGGGGAAATTACCAACGATGTCGCGTTCCTATATACTATTTACCGAATATTTGCAGAAGTGCTGGCTGAAAGACTCAGAATAACCACGGAGGAAGTCACCAAGCTGAAATCCCAACTTGATACTTGAGAAAAAAAAGGAGAGGGGGGAGAAGAAGGTTCAGGCGACTAGGAATCATCTTTTGTCGTATGACATGTGAAACATCCGCCCGTATCACCCCCGCCGCCGGCTATCATTTTATCGTAATCCCATTTGAGTATATCCGGATAGTCGGTACCGTGAGCCGCATGGCAGGAGAGACATGTAACAACATCAGTACCGGGGCTGACAGTACTACTCATGGTATCAGGAACGGTTGTCCTGCCCACAGTGGCTTCGACACTGTACGTTTTATAGTATTGATATTCAAAGCTATTTTTTATGACTATGTCGGTAGGATGTCTTGTGAAGGATGAAATGGTGTCACCACCTATCCCTTGTATCGAATGAAATTTTCCATGACATGTGGCACAAAAACCGCTTATTGTGTTATTGGAGGGCCGGATATCCGTTGCCGTGAAATGACACTCCGTGGAATCACAGCTTGTTTCGGTTATATCCATGGGGGCGGTGGCCCCATAGTACTCGTTATGACTATCTGCATCCTTATTCTGCCACTTATCCGTTGTGTTTTCAAGGCCCTTAACACCTCTTAAAAATCGATAGCTGTTATAGACTTCAGTTGCAGAGTCACATTTGCCATCTACGTTCGCATGGTGAGCGCCCTTTAAACTGCTTACCCCACTTCCACTATCACCAAAAGCACGCCATCCATGGCAACCATTTTTCCCGGCACAGGTGAGTTCTGTGTTTTTGACTGTTTTAGTATGGTACTCGCCCGGAGGGTCCGTGAGAGCCCCATCATTTTTCCCAAGATCAATGACATTATGCCCCTTGGCATCAGATGCACCGCTCCCTTTATCTCCAACGATATAGGCAAAATTTCCAGCAGCCAAATCTTGACTATCTGTATGATAAACCTGGGGAATCTGAGAGCCGTCTATGGTTTCAATTTTGTTTGTCGTGCCCATTCCATGGCATCCCAAACAGGTTCCACGAAGCAAAGCAGACTGTGCTTCATCAGTTTTCCACGCCTTGCCATCTGCGCCATAGGTTGCCATTTCACTGCCGCCCTGACTGTTATGCATTGTATGACAATTAGAACAGACCCCTGTCACTTTGGCCTGGGCATTTCCAATCAGTATAAAAAATGCCGGCATAAATATAGATGTGATAAGTATTTTATAATTTTTTTTCATAATGATGTTTCCCTCTTTAGTACCTTAGAAAATATTTTCGTAAAGGTACTTATACCCCTCAGGGGGGTACTGAAAATAGTCCAGGACCTTTAAAGAATTCCTGATTATAACGGATTTGGGGGAGGAAAGCCTTGCACCATTTTTTGTAACTGCCTGATGGGTGGCATGGACAAACTTGTTTGTCCGTGCAAAAAACGTCAATGCAAAGTGAGGAAAGAATTA
>JAYEJK010000063.1:0-4967 GCA_034660535.1 Thermodesulfobacteriota bacterium
TTCGAGTCATGCGCATTTATGAAATCGCCTGGTCACCGAGCCAAAAAGGAGACACGGACAAACAAGTTTGTCCATGCCACCCATCACCCATCGCCTCCCCCAAATCCGTTATAATCAGAAAAAAAATAAAAAACCTCAAGCAATAAACAATGAAGATGCGTATCAACATCTCCAGAACCTGGAAAAAATTTCCGGGATAACCAGGAAAGCGATCAAGCGTCTTATCTCCCAAAATAAACCCGCTATTCCACCCTATTATGAAAAGGTCTTTTACAATGTAGCCATGGAGATGGGTGAAAACAAATTGATCACCCATCTAATGTCCTCCGTTCCCACTGGTCAAGCAGCCACCGTCATGGTTCGGGGAGTCTCCACCATAATCACTAATCTAACAGGGACATCCGCCAATACCAGGAGGGCATTGACCAACACGGCGGTCAATTAAAGGACAGACATGAAGATATGTAGTAGTTATAGGAAATCAAATTGTTCATGCCTATCGTAGAATCGCTGTGCCTGGAGAATTCAGGAGTAATGTCTCCGCAGGTGCGACCGTCAGTCTTGATTCTATTCCGGTTGAGGCTCTTGATCTTGCCTTGCTTGTCGCACAGAAATGCAGATGGGATGATGTAGGGATTGATATTATAAAGCATAAGGGGAAACATTATGTACTTGAAGCTAATATGAAATATGGGAAAAAGGGTTTTAAAAAGGCAGGAATCGACTATATAAAACTGCTTGAAAAAATGTTTGAAAACGGTGAAATATAATCATCAAAGCGGGTCATCTGATTTCGACTTTATCACTCAGGTAGCTCTTCACATCAGATATGGGAACTTCCTTTCTGTGGAAAATCCCGGCAGCCAGCGCAGACTCTGCATCAGTTTCTGCAAATACTTCGTAAAAGTGCTCTACGCAACCTGCGCCGCTTGATGCTATTACAGGGATCGTTACAGCGCTCCTGACGGCATTTACCAGTTCAATATCAAAACCGGAGTTTGTTCCATCTTTATCAATGCAATTTAATAAAATTTCTCCTGCGCCCAGCTTTTCGCAAACCTCGGCAAGTGTTATTGCGTCAAGGTCTCTCCCTTCTCTTCCACCTTTAATCGTGCATTGATACCAGCAATATCTTTCATTGTCAGGTCCCGCAATTTTCGTCTCTATTACATGATGGCCCACATCATCAGGGGATGACACATATACCCTTCTAGGGTCGATGGAAATAACAACAGCCTGGGCTCCGTATACCATGGATATCTGTTCGATCGAGCTTTTGCCGGTGATTTCACCTGTCCGCAAACACTCCTCAACAATCAGGACCGCATCGCTTCCTATGGAAATTTTATCCGCACCTGACCTGAAATATTCAGCGGCTACCTCCAGAGCGGTATATGCTCTGCCGTTCTTATCAATATAATCCCTGATGCCGCCGCCTATGGTTAATGGAACAAAAACATTCCTGGAGGTTTGCTTCAGCACTGCAATCATCGGCATATCGGTTAAAGGAAAATCCCTGAAAGCCGTAATATTTAGAAATGTTATCTCATCAGCGCCTTCCTGATAATAGTATCCGGCGAGTTCAACCGGTTTGCCGAGATTTCTCACATTTCCGTCTTCACGGACGTCATATTGATCACCCTTTGTAACTACCAGATCTCCCTGGTCATTTGATCTGACATCAAGGCACGCAATTATTCTCTTGGCCAGCTTTGTTTTTTGGGTAATGTTTACGGAAATCTCGGAAGAGGCGGCAGATTCAATAAAATTTTGCAGTACGCGTATCCCGGCGGCCCCGCTTTTTTCAGGGTGAAACTGTGTTGCCGTGATATTTCCTATTTGAATACTGCTGACAAACTCAACGCCATAGTCGGTAGTTGTTAAAACAACCGAGTCCTGTTCCGGCACAACGTAAAATGAATGTACAAAATAGAACTTTTCATCTCCGCGCAACCCGTTAAATAGTCCTGATGCCTTCTTGATATTTATGCCGTTCCAGCCGATATGGGGGACTGAAAGGTCAATATTGAACCGTTTTACAAACCCTGGTATCAGCCCCAGTCCCCGGACATCAAAAGCCTCTTCGCTTCTTTCAAACAGCGCATGCAGTCCAAGACATATTCCAAGAAAGGGCCTATCCGAGAGTAGATAGTCTTTTAATGCCTTCAGATAGTTCTTTTGGTTCAGAATCCGCATCATGCTGCCGAAATTGCCGACTCCGGGAAATACCAGCTTTTCCGCTGAAGTTATATCATCGATTTTAGAGACTACTTTTACCTGCTCGCCATGAGTTTCTATGGCATTTATAACGCTTCGGACATTGCCGGCCCCATAGTCTAATAATGTTATCATGTTAGTTGATTCCGTTCACGGGTTCAAAGGTTCGGAGGTTCAGGGTTCAGAGGTTCAGGGGGCCGGATGTTAAAATTTGCCCCATAGTTGTATTAAAAAAGTAAAGCAATTAACCCTGAGCTGTCACACCATTTTTTTCTCGTTGTTTTTCATCATTCAGCATTCATCCTCCGATTCTAGACATCCAGCCGTGACAGTTAACCGGGTTTCCTTCCTGAAGCGTATGTCCTTTTGGTTTGTTCAGAATGGTTTGGATAAAGGCATTTTTGATATCGTCATCAGATCCTCCACTGCGCAGAATGGCCTTTAAATCGGTTTCCCTGTCAACCAGGAGGCAGGAACGAAGTCCCCCTTCCGATGTAAGGCGCAACCGATTGCATTTATCGCAGAAGCGGTGGCTGATGGGACTGATGAAACCAAGAGCGCCGGCCGCTCCATCGAATCGATATACCTTTGCAGGGCCTTCCATTGATCCGGTCTTTACAGGGCTAAGACGGCCCAGGGATTCAAGCCTTTCCTTTAATTCCTCCGTGGGCACATACCTCTCCCTGGCCCACGATGTTTTTTCTCCGATCGGCATGAATTCTATGAACCTCACCTGAAACGGTTCGTCAATTGACAATCTGCCGAAATCAAGAAGCTCATCATCATTCACACCTCTCATGACAACCATGTTGATCTTAACAGGCTGAAAGCCCCGTTCTTTCACGTCCTGAATCCCGGACCAGACTTTTGAAAACAGATCCGCGCCTGAAATCTGTTTATAACGATCAGGGTTAAGTGTATCCAGACTGATATTAAGCTTTCTGATCCCAGCCTTATAAAGGTCCCTGGAAAAATCGGTCAGATACGTGCCGTTTGTTGTAAGACGAATATCCTTAAGGCCCGGGATCGCCGTAAGTCTTCTTATAAAAGAAAGAACGTTCCGCCTGACCAGGGGTTCGCCTCCGGTAAGCCGAACCTTGTTGATCCCCAGCCGAACGGCAATAGAGACAACCCGCAGAAGTTCCTCATATGTCAGCAGTTCGCCAAAGGCAAGTTTAGCGCGGCCATCCTTGGGGGTACAATAGATGCAGCGCAGGTTGCATCGGTCAGTTATGGAAATCCTGAGATAGGTGATGGATCTCTTAAACGAGTCCAGCAGGTGATTCTCCCGGTCCTGAAATTTATCCTGTTGCATTTTTCAACGCTGTTTTCAACGCACGAGAGTGAACTTTTCCTGCAAAATGAACAGGACTTTTCCCGGTCACAGGATCAAAACCACTCGGGTCGGCATTACAGAGGTGCTGCACTTTGAGTCCGATATCCTGGACGGCCTGATCCACGTCAAGTCCAATAATTTGGGGAATTACTTCCCATGTTACGCCGCATGAAGCGCCGCGAATTACATTTAAGGCTGCAATTCGGCCGTTTTCCACTTCAACGTCAAATTCCGGCAGACCGAACTGTTCTCCGTAGGCCCCCAGTCCCTGGGTCCGTCCTAATCCGCATCACGTAAAGGGAGTAATTGCCCCTGGTATCCTGGTTCCTGAAGCGATAACAGGTATTCCTTTGTCCCGGCAAATCCTGACCAGATATTCGGAAAGGTCAGGGTGTTTCATGAAGCAGAGCACAAGATCGGCTGAAAAATCGGCTGAAATATAATTTTCCGGTTCATCAATCAACTCCGGAAATGACTCGTTTATGCTTACTATCCGGGCAATTTCAAGGTCTTTGCCGTAATCTTTCAGGCCCTTGATCTTCTTTTCACCGGACTCATACTGCTGAAATACTACAATTCTAGTCTGAGAATGAGAATGTGTGGATGAAAAATTGGAATAATGAGAATTTGGTGTTTTCATCAGGAAGGATCAAAAATCTCAATGGGTGGTCATATTAATTCCATGATCTTCCAGATAGGGGAGAAAAAGTGAAAGTTCTTTTTCCACCACATTCCTGACACCTTCAGCCTTTTCGTACGGGATGCCAAGAAAGAGGGCGATATCATCGATCCCTCTCCCATTACCGAAATGTTGCTCGGCAATGATAATTTTTATGAATTCATTGACAATCGTGTTTTTCAATTCGCCATTCATCCAGGTCAATGCCCGGCCTGCCTGATCAAGGGTGCTTCCCTTGCTGATTTCATTACGAAGTGTATCAAAAGCTCTGTCAAAATGCATATCATCATCTGCCGACAGAAGATTATTATTAGTATCGGTCTGTCTGTAACCCATTCAATTCCTCCGGATTGTTCTAATCCCGGCTATCCGTTTTTTCATGATAAACGTTAACCTTCATGGTAAAAATTAAATTCTGCTGTTTTTCTTGCCAATTACTCGCTAATCCGGTTCCTGGATGGTATAAAAATATTATAACAACTCAGGCACGGAAGCACAAAATTATTGTAATCGTTCACAGGACCTCCATCTGAACGCGCCCAACGGAAGCGCCCTCGGGGTGCGATCAGCCCGGCTCACATATTATTTATATAGTGAGCCGAACTGCCAGCGCCCATATGGAGCGCCTGAGAACGATTACATTCTGGGGTTGGTTTTAACTTCGGCCATTATAACGGTGGGCATAGCCCACCCTACAAGAGAACTAAGAATAACATGGTGGAAATATGTATTTTT